>ONVE01000275.1 GCA_900321215.1 uncultured Eubacterium sp.
ATAAATACCATACAAGGTGCATTTCTCTTGGCATCTTCAAAAAGATCTCTTACACGGCTAGCACCAACGCCGACAAACATTTCTACGAAGTCGGAACCTGAGATAGAGAAAAATGGTACATCCGCCTCGCCCGCTACTGCCTTGGCAAGGAGTGTCTTACCGGTTCCCGGTGAGCCTACAAGAAGTATGCCCTTAGGTATTCTTGCGCCCATTTTTACGAATTTTGCAGGATCCTTGAGGAAGTCAACTATCTCTGTAAGCTCCTCCTTCTCCTCCATAAGTCCGGCAACATCATTAAAGGTAATGCCTGTATGAACATCCTTCTTGGCTCTGCTCTTGCCGAAATTCATCAGCTTGCTGTTTCCGCCCGATGCTGCGGCTGTCTGGCTCATAAGTATCATCAGCACGATCATTGCAAGGATCACTGCGAAGATATAAGGTGCCAGCTTCTGGAAAAGTGAAGGACGTCTGACATCCTCCAGCTTTATCTCTACATCTTTATCAGCCTTCTTATTACAGATTTCCTGAGTTTCCTTTACATCAGCTGTATAAAAGATTACCTGCGAGCCGTCATCATAGCTTACATAGACGGTTCCTGTAGGAACCTCGTTGTTTTGAACTATATCGACTTCAACAATCTTACCAGCCTTCAGCTCATCACTCAGGTTCTCATTACCGTAGGCAGTATAAATGTCAGCGTTTCTGTTTGTGATGACAAAATACAGCGCCACTCCGATAACGAGCAGGACAAAATACAGTCCCATGCCCCTAAATGCTTTGTTTTTCATATAATACTTTTCTCCTTATCTACTGAATAACGGCTATATACGGCAGATTTCTGTATTTCTGCGCATAATCCAGTCCGTATCCTATTATATATTTATCCGGAATGACGAAGCCCGACATTTCCACCTTGCAGTCCACTACCCTGCGGTCCGGCTTGTCCAGAAGAGTAACTATCTTAAGGCTGGCAGGCTTTCTGTCCTCCATAAGCTTTCTGACATAGCTGAGTGTTCTTCCCGAATCCACGATATCCTCAACTATTATCACATTTTTACCCTCTATACTCTCATCAAGATCCTTGTTCAGTCTGACGATTCCCGAAGACACTGTACCATCTCCGTAGCTTGATACTGAGATAAAATCCATTGTCACATCAGACTTCATTTTCTTGGCAAGATCACACATAAAGAAAACGCTTCCCTTAAGTATTCCCAAAAGATGAACTGTCTTTCCTTCATATTCCTTATCGAGCTGCTCAGCCATCTCGCTGATCCTTTTGTCCAGCTCCTCTTCACTTATAAGAACTTCAAATTCTTCCTGCATCTCTCTCTCCTTAAATGTTTTTCTGAATATATTCCAGAAGATAAACGCTTTTGGTACTGCTGTCAACCTTAAAGGCTTCGCTGAGCCGTCTTCCGATGACCCAGATGATCTCATTATCATCAGCCAGTACAGGCGCCGTCTTCCTGTCTTCTCTCTCCACTTTAAGATCTGTAAACAGCCTGCCAAGCTTCTTGTAGCCGGCCGCACTGATCTTCACGCGGTCCTCCTGCTGAGGATACCGCAGCAGCATTTTTCCGGAAACCTTATCCTTATCTATCATCTTCACAAGGTCTCCCGAAGGGATCTCTGTCCCCGGGCTGTAATCCATCGTCTTAACCTGAATTTCGCCATTATCTGTATAATATATTCCGTCTCCGGATATTTCAACAAAAAGATCCTTTTTTTCTTCTGCCTCTTTTTTAGCCTTTTTCCCGGCACCGATACCGGAAATGATAAGGTTATCATAGCTTTTTACAGCAGTTATACCATACGGAAGATCCGCTGCGCTGCCATTTTCCTTACTGCGCAGTCCGTCTATACTATCCAGATGAACGCTGCCGATATCCTTACGCTTTCCTGCGAGGTGCTCCAGCGCTCTAAGATATACCTCGCGCCTAACAGGTCCTCTAAGTCCCTCCAGGCTCTTAGTCGCTATCTTTACTCTGTCTTCCTCAAAATGAATCTCAGCGGTATCCGCCATATCGCATATCATTTCATAGATCTCAGCTACGTCCTCCGCAGCCGCAGCTATGTGGTCTACCGCCCTGTCATTCAGCTTATTCAGCGCCGGAATAACTGTATGCCTTATGCTGTTTCTTGAATAATCATCCAGAAGATTTGTTGAATCAGTAACGAAGCTTCTGCCGCGCTCCTTCAGATATTCCTCTATCTCGCTGCGTCTTACCCCTAAAAGCGGCCTTATGATGCAGTCTCTTCTTACAGGTATTCCCGCAAGGCCCTTGATACTGCTGCCTCTTGCCATATTAAAAATGACGGTTTCCGCAAGATCATCCGAATTATGCGCAACGGCTATCTTATGAAAACCGGTGTCTTCCATCACTTCTTTAAAGGTCTGATACCTTGCATTTCTTCCGGCTTCCTCTTCGGTCAGATGCTTTTCCTTAGCAAGCTGCGGAACATTTATCCTGACAGAAATCTCATCGACGCCAAGCTCCCTGCAAAGCTCCTCAACAAAGCTCTGATCCCTGTCGGCCTCTTCTCCCCTTATCATATGATTGATATGAACCGCCTTAAGCCTTAGTTTAAAATGCTTTCTAAGCTCCGTAAGACATAGAAGAAGGCAGACTGAATCGGCGCCTCCTGAAACTCCAACAACTATTCCGTCATTTTTCTCGATCAGCTCATGCTGCATCACAAATTCTCTAATCCTGCCGGAAAAATCCATCCTATAACCTCTTTATAAAATACTGAAAAAAGCGGTTAACCCTGATTTTATCAGTTAACCGCTTCTAATTATCTCCGCGTGGCTTAATAACTATCTCATCCGGATAAACAAGTCCAAGCTTATCTTTGGCCTCATCCTCGATATATTTCTTAGTTTTCATATAGCTCTGCTGCTGTTCAAGACTTTCTCTCTTCTGCTGAACATTTACCAGCTCTATCTCAAGCTGTTTCTCTGTTACTGTCAGCTCCTTCTCCTTCTCATGAAGATTATAAGCTCTGACTGTCGTAACAACCGCAACAAGAACAAGAGCACATATAACAAGAAGAATACCTACTCCGGACTGTTTCTTTCCCCTTCGCATATCACGATACTCTTTATGCTCTGCCCTTACTCGTCTTATATGATCTTTTCTTCTTATGCGCTCACGCTGAGCTTTTGTCATTCTGCGGCTGCTCATAATACCCCTCTGAAAAGAATAAGATAAATTAATAATACTAACTTTACATAAAATTTTCAATAGTAAAATATAACAAAATAATGAAATATCTGCCAAAAACTACAGATATTTGAACATTTCAGAGGCATTTTCCTTCTTGGTAGTATCCATAATGGCTGTAACCTCAGCCTTAACGGACTTATCACCGAAACCGATCTCGATGATATCTCCTACCTTTACATCATAGGAAGCCTTGACGGTCTTGTCATTTACCTTTACTCTGCCTGCATCACAGGCGTCATTTGCAACTGTTCTTCTCTTTATAAGTCTTGAAACCTTAAGAAACTTATCTAATCTCATTTCTCTCACTCACCTTCTTAAAGAAAAAGACAGTACCGCGATCAGGTGGTACTGTCCTTATCTAAACATATTATCTATAGATTAGTTGATAGCATCCTTTAATGCCTTACCAGCCTTGAACTTAGGAGCCTTAGAAGCCTTGATCTTCATAGACTTACCTGTTCTTGGGTTACGTCCCTGTCTAGCAGGTCTCTCAAGTACATCAAATGTACCAAATCCAACTAACTGTACCTTTCCACCCTTCTTAAGCTCTTCAGCTACAACATCTGTGAAAGCCTTAAGTGCCTTCTCAGCGTCAACCTTCTTAATTTCTGCTTTATCAGCGATTGCTGCAACTAACTCTGTCTTGTTCATTTGAAAAACTCCTCCTCAACATAAAATACTTAATTTAGGACCCCCAAGTCTGTAACCAGTGTCCATATACTTTTATATATAAAAACAGCCTATTTGTCAAGCAATTCTTTGATTTTTTGCTTATTTTAAGCCATTTTTAAACACTTTTTTAATTATGTAAAGTGATTATGTATTTAACCATAGTTTGCTTACGCACGAAGCTTTCGAACGACGGTTACAAGTATGAATCCTGTCATGAATCCTGAAAAATCGATCCAGACATCCTTGATCATTCCTGCACGTCCCGGAATGAACAGCTGTATGGTCTCATCCACCAGCGCTATCAGAAGTCCTGCCAGTATAACCGGGCTCCTGCCGTATTTCTTGCTGTTCTTCTTAAATATAGTAAGCTCTATGCCAAGTATCATAAATTCAGTAAAATGCATCAGCTTTCGAAGAAGATGGCCGCTGCCGACCTCCTTGCTGCTCTTTGCAAAATGAAAAAGCTTATTCAGTACCTCTCTGAACCACTCGCTGATGGAGCTTGAAACCTCTCCTGTCATGAGACTGTTTCCCCAGATAAAAGCTAATGTAATAATGATTATCACAAGGATTGCCTTTATCTTTCCACTGTTTTTATCTAATTGTTTCATATACTCTCCCAAAATCCCGGAAAGTCGGTCTTCTATTCCCCGGAATTCTCTAAATACTTCTAATTACTTCCTAATAATTCTCAGTCAGTGTCTGGATACGGCACCTTGGATTCTTTGAATCCATAACAACCTCTTTAACCTCAGGTACCTTTATTACGCCTGCCGCAGGATTTACGATACTTTCAAGGCTTCCTTCAAGATCCGCCTCCACCTCGGAATTCTCAAATGCAATGCCTGTTCCCACGATAGTGCAGCCTGACATCTGAAGATTCTTGCAATTACAGAACGGATTCCTGCCGCTTATCCTGCAGTTTATCATAAGAATACGGTCCGAGAACCATCCTATAGAATCTCCCTTTATCTCACAGTCCTTGATAAGAACATTCTCAGCATGCCAGAACATATTGTCTCCGATTATCTTGCAGTTCTCAAAGGTTGCATTTTTGACATACTGATATGCGCTGCTTCCTGTAGCCGAGGTATTCCTGAAGGCCATATTCTCTGACTTAAGCATAAAATAATCGCCTTCAACCTTCGTATTCATTACATTAATAAATGAATTAAACCAGCCGAACTCGTTGGAAACTATACCACATTTGTTAAGATCTATATGACTGCATTCTCTGAGCACCTTATCGCAATCGATGCTTGCATCAGACACGTTGAGGTGATCTGAATACCATAATGCCATCTCAGCTCTTTTAGCGAATTCAGCCGTTGTTATCTTCAGCTTGCTGCTGTTCCAGAATACACCCTTCTGATCTATAAGAACATTCTCCACAACCAGCCTGGAGCTTCTTAGCAGTGCATTTTCACCTCCTGATGAACCATCGAAGGTGCAGTTTCTTATCGTAACATCCTTCTTATCAGCAAGACATCTGTTGCCGCTGAAGGATTCATTTTCATAAATTTCCATCTTTCCCATATATTATCTTATAACCCCTTTTAATAGTTACCGTATGCTGCGGATCGATCCGCCATATATCCACATATTACATTCTACTCTAAAATCCCTATGTCAACAAGTGAAGAATTCGTTAGTTTTTTAGAAAATTTATATAACTGTCGTAATAAAAAAAACTTGACAATCGTGTTCTAAGGTTTTATAGTCTAAGAGAATTTTAATTTTCTTTGAGGTACTGATATGTCTTCACTTATGAACCTTTATTATTATAGCTATTCAAACGAGGTACGATTTTTTTCGTATCGTTTTTGTGATGGCAAATGAATAGGGCTTCATAAGGATTCGTTTTAAGTATTTCCCAATATTACATTTCAAGAGATTTAGACTTTTATGGTTTCCTTAGATGAATAAGGGAACCATTTTTTTATGGAGGTGGAAAAATGAGTGATATAAACGATTATCGAAACGGAATAAATGAGATCGACACCAAGATGGCCGAGCTCTTCGAAGAAAGACTTCAGCTTTGCAGAAAGATTGCTGCATATAAGCAGGAAAACAGCCTTTCGATCCGTGACCAAAAGGTTGAAGATTTAAAGGTTTCAAAGCAGAAGGAGCTTATCAAGGATGATGAGATCCGTCCGTATTATGTTAACTTCATTCGTTCAACCATGGACATTTCTTCTTCATTCCAGGAAATGCTCCTTAACGGTATGAAGGTTGCTTACATCGGCGATGAGAGCACAGGCTCCTACAGGGCAGCGAAGAAAATGTTCCCGGACGCTTCATTTGTAGCTTTAAATGATTATAAGACAGCTTATGAGGGCGTTGAGAGCGGCGAATATAACTGCGCAGTACTTCCTCTGGAGAACAGCCTGAGCGGCGAGGTTGGAAAGGTTATGGATCTTATGTACCAGGGCAGCCTCAGCATCAATCAGATTTATTCTGACACTGAGGAGGCAGCCGGAAATGAAGGCGCTGTAAATACAACACGTTATGCTGCATTTACAAGAAGCCTCAACACCGCTGATTCAAAGGGCAGGGACAACGAGCAGTTCATCATAACCTTCACAGTTAAAAATGAAGCCGGTGCGCTTGCTTCAACACTCAACATAATCGGCGCACACGGATATAACATGAGAAGCCTCAGAAGCCGTCCTCTGAAGAGCCTTCCATGGAGCTACTACTTCTATATTGAAGCAGAAGGAAATATCAACTCAAGAGACGGAAAGGATATGCTCCGTGAGCTTTCAGCCATCTGTGCTGACCTTAAGCTTGTAGGAACCTTCCACTAATTATATTTAAGAACCTGTAACATAAAAGCATTCACATGTGCTAAAAGATTTTACATAAAGATGAAAAGCAACACATGTGTTAAGTATAAAAATTTTTAATTCATTTATCTAAGAAAGGAATTACCACTATGAATCTTGAATTTAAAAGAGAACTTCCTGCAGCAAAGGTTGTAAAGGAAATGTACCCAATAACAGAAAGCGCAGCTGCAGTTAAGGCTAAAAATGATGCAGCTATAAGAGCCGTACTCAGCGGAGAGAGCGACAAATTCCTCCTCGTAATCGGACCATGTTCAGCAGACCGTGAGGATTCGGTAATCGAATACATCACAAGACTCAGAGGCCTTCAGGATAAGGTTTCTGACAAGATCGTTATCGTACCTAGAATCTACACAAATAAGCCACGTACAACCGGCGAAGGCTACAAGGGAATGCTCCACCAGCCTGACCCTGAAGCTGCTCCTGATATGCTTAAGGGTATCATCGCTATCCGTCGTGTACACCTCAGAGCTCTTGAAGAGACCGGCTTCTCCTGCGCAGATGAAATGCTTTACCCAAGCAATCATCCATATCTTTCAGATGTTCTCTCATACGTTGCAGTTGGTGCAAGATCAGTTGAGAACCAGACACACCGTCTTACAGCCAGCGGTCTTGATATCCCTGTAGGTATGAAGAACCCTACAAGTGGTATGCTTTCAGTAATGATGAACTCTATCACTGCTGCTCAGCACCCACACACCTTCGTATACTCAGGCTGGGAGGTTAAGAGTAAGGGTAACCCTCTTGCACACGCTATCCTCCGTGGTTACACACACAAGAATGGTCATTCTGCACCAAACTACCATTACGAAGATCTTATGTACGTTCATGAACTCTATGAGAATAGCGGACTTGCAAATCCTGCAGTCATCGTTGATACAAACCACGCTAACTCAAACAAGCAGTTCATCGAGCAGCCCCGTATCGCTAAGGAAGTCCTTCACAGCATGAGACTTTCTTCAGACCTCCACAAGATGGTTAAGGGTCTTATGGTTGAGTCATACATCGAGGACGGCAATCAGCCGCCAACAGGCACATGCTACGGAAAGTCTATCACAGACCCATGCCTTGGCTGGGAGAAGACTGAGAAGATGGTTCTCGAGCTTGCAGACCTTCTGTAATCAGATAAATCAGA
>ONVE01000273.1 GCA_900321215.1 uncultured Eubacterium sp.
ACGCCTGTGCAGATGTCAAAGTACATTACGACCATAGCAAATAAAGGAACCTGCTATGATCTGTCGCTTATAGATCATATCTCTGATTATCAGGGAAATGTTATCCGTACGACCGAGCATAAGGTTCATTCCAAGGTTGAAGCCCGTGACGGGGTATGGAACAAGATATTTGAAGGACTAAGACTTGTTGTAACTGACGACCTGTCGCATAATGAGCTGCTGAACAGCCTTAAGGTGGAAGTGGCAGGTAAGACCGGTACTGCACAGGAGGATACGACCAGACCTGCGCACGCTCTGTTCTTATCATTTGCACCTTACGAGAATCCGGAGGTTTCGGTTACGTGCGTTATCCAGAACGGTTATGCTTCAGCTAATTCCGCTGAGCTTGCTTCATTTATCTATGCATATATGTATGATAAGGAATCGCTTACAAATGCGGACTTCGGCAAGAGCAGTGATACGTCGGATTAAATAGAGGGAGAAAAATGTTTTCCAGGATCAAATTCAAAAATTACAATTATCTGCTGCTTTTTCTGGTAGCAGCAGCGATGACGGTTGGAATATTTGTGATCAACAGTGCCGACAGCTATTATACTTCAAGGCAGATAGCCGGAGCGGTGCTTGCTTTTATTGTGCTTATAGTTCTTGCTTTTGTTGATTATCATTTTATCTGCAGATTCTATGTGATATTTTATTTTATCAATCTGGGACTTCTTGCAGCGGTGCTTCTCTTTGGTGAGAATGTAAATAACGCTACGAGATGGTTTACAATTGCAGGAATCACCTTCCAGCCGTCCGAGCTTACGAAGATATTTATGATAATCTTCATGGCTAAATTCCTGAGCAGGGCCGAAGAGAAGGAAAGACTCAGCAAATTTTCGACAGTCATGCTTTTCGGATGCTTTTTAGGTCTTCCGCTTCTTATGATATTCCTGCAGCCGGACCTTTCAACCTCGCTCTGCATCACAATGGTCATGATAACAATGTATTATCTGGCAGGACTAAGCTATAAAGCGATAGGTATAATACTTCTGATCATCATACCGCTTGTGAGCGTATTCCTGTGGTATATCCAGAAGCCGGATCAGAAGCTTCTCTATGAGCATCAGGTTCAGCGTATCATGTCATTTATATATCCGTCTGAGTATTCTGACGATAACCAGCAGCAGGATAATTCGGTAATGGCTATCGGTTCAGGCAAGCTTACAGGCAAAGGGCTCAACAATGACAGCGATGCGACCGTAAAGGCTACAAAGCTTATCTCAGAGCAGCAGACAGACTTTATATTTTCCATCGTAGGAGAAGAACTTGGCTTCGCCGGATGTATATTTTTAATTGCATTAATACTTACTATAGTGCTACAATGTATAAGGGTAGCCAGAAGGGCGAAGGACCGGCTTGGGATGCTTATAGCGTCCGGCGTCGCCTGCCTTATCGGCTATCAGTCATTTATAAATATTGGAGTTGCAACTGCACTGCTTCCAAATACAGGAATACCGCTTCCATTTATAAGCTACGGACTCAGTTCGCTTATAAGTCTTTCGGTAGGTCTGGGACTTACTATGAATATCAGTATGCAGCATAGGAGATTTTATTAAGGAGAGGTATTATGAATATTGTTCTTATAGCTCATGATTCTAAAAAGAAGCTAATGCAGAATCTCTGTATAGCATACAGAGGTATACTCAGCAAGCATGAGATATTTGCTACAGAAACAACGGGAAGACTTGTTGAGGATGCTTCGGGGCTGAATGTACATAAGGTACATGCCGGACATCTCGGTGGCGTTGAACAGCTTATTACTCGCATTGACAGTAATGAGATGGATATGGTCATCTTTATGCATGATCCGCAGATACAGAGAATGCATGATAATGCTTATTATAATGTATTTATTACATGTGATAATCATAATATACCGATAGCTACAAATCTTGCTTCGGCAGAGCTTATGATCAAGGCACTTGAAAGAGGAGATCTTGACTGGAGAAGCTTATATAAACATTAGGATGGGTTTTTAAAGTATGAAAGGAATCATTTATTATCTGTTCGTACTGACTGCGGTTTTTTTCGTATGCAGGCATTTTATAACAGACAATAAAGAGTATGCTGATGCATACGATAATACTGAAAAGGTTGAAGCATTTTATGAGGGTGACGATTATATGCAGGGTATGCCAAGCTACAGTCTGCTTGGATATCAGAGCAAATACGCTGTAGCGGACAGAACCCAGGATACAAATGCTGACAGATATAAGGATAATACCTTTGCGGCTCTTTTCTTCAATGATACAGACCGTGAAGTTCTTGTTGCGCATAATGTCTACAGAAGGATATATCCTGCCAGTATGACCAAGCTTGTTACAGCCATACTTGTATGTGAAGCTGTCGAGAGAGGTGATCTTAATCTTGATGATTATGTGTTATATTCGCATGATATAAACTTTGACGAATATAACGGCGCTATGCACAGCGGTTTCAGTGAAGGATATTCGGCTACTCTTCGAAATTATATGTATGCATTCATGATGTGTTCCTTTAATGATTTCGGAGTGCTTTTCGGTGAGCTTATTGCCGGAAATGAAGCTGATTTCTGCAATATGATGAATCAGAAGATGAAGGAGATCGGCGCGACAAACTGTCATTTTTCAAATACACACGGACTTCATCTTGATGATCACTATGTTACAGCTTATGATATGTATCTTATACTTGAGGAGGCTTCAAAGCATGAGCTTCTCTCTGAGATTGACGGATACAGTTCATATACATTTGTTTATAAGGATGAAAACGGCGATGAGTGGGGCTGGGATATCGAGCCTACCAACAGATTTGTTAACAGGGATATCAGCCTTCCGTCAAATATAAAGATCAAGGAATGGAAGACCGGTACTACAGGAATGGCAGGCTACTGCCTTGCCATGAAGATTGAGATAAATGAGAAGGATTATACTGTTGTAGTCGCAGATAACCAGAGCAGCGACGACCTTTATAATACTATAAGTGCGATGTTTAATCTTGCAAATAAGTGAGTAAACAGGGACTATGTTCAAAAATAAAAAGAATAAAAATGATAATGTTGTAAAATTTAATACAGTATCAAGAATAAATGTTGCGGTGGTTATCTTCGCAGCTATTATTCTTTATGTGGCTATAAGTGTTATCCTTTCGCTTAAGAAGGAGCCGGTAACTCTGTATAAGGTTGGCGAGAGCAGGACCGATAATAATATTTACTGCACCGGCCTTGCCATAAGAAACGAGATAACCGTTAAGACTGACAAAACCGGAAATATCGCGTACTTCATCAATGATAATGAGAAGATCAAGAAGGGTAATCCTGTATGTGCAATCGACGGCAGCGGCAATATCATGAGTATCTTCGGTGAAGAAAACGCATTAAATATCGAGTTATCGAAGACTGATTACAAAAAGATCAGAGATACCATATCACTCTATAAGAGTAATTATGAGGATACATCATTTTATACTGTATATAACTTTAAAAATGAAGTTGATAACAGGGTACTTGATGTTGCAAACCAGCTTATAATGGACAGGGTTTCTGCGGATAAGAAGAATTTTGCTTCTCTGCAGAGCATTAATTCTCCGGTAAGCGGTATTATCTGCTACTATACTGACGGCTACGAGAATAAGACTATAGAAAGTATCACAGATGCGGATTTTGACCGTTCGAATTACAGTAAGACAACATTTTCTACAGGAGACAGAGTTAATTCCGGAACTGTAGTCTTTAAGATGATAGAGGATGAGAAATGGAATATCGTCTGCAGGATCACCAAGGAAGAGGCTGAGAAGCTTGATCCGGATTCAAAGCTTGATCTTATCATCAACAATGCAGATTATGACATATACGCTCCGTTTACTCTTCAGGAGTATCAGGACGGATATCTTCTTATCATCAATCTTAATAAGTACATGGCAAACTTTGCAAATGAGAGATTCCTTTCGGTAGAGATAAATATGGATGATTTTGAAGGACTTAAGATCCCTAATTCAAGTATCATCGAGAAAGAGGTTTACCTTCTTCCGAGGGAGTTTGCAGCGGCAGGCGGAAATGAAAGCTCGCTCAACAAGGTATATAAAAAGACTGTAACCGAGGATGGTACAGAGACTATCGAACAGATAAGACTTGAGATCTACAAGAAGGACGAAAAATATCTGTGGGTAAATCCGGATTCATTTACAACAACGGATGTACTCGTACAGATGAATACGAATAACACGCTTAACGTGTCACTGCTTAAGTCAGACAAGATATACGGTGTTTATCAGGCAAATGAGGGAGTTGCTGATTTTATAGAGGTTGATATCGTCAGAGAGGGTGAGGAATTTACCATAGTAGACAGCGGCGGGGCTCTCAGAAAGTATGATAACATCATCATGGATGCCGGAATGGTAGAGGAAAATCAGATCATTTACTGATCACTAAGGAGGAATTTTAAAGTGGTTATCGAGAATTATAAGAAGATCAGAGAGGCAATCGATGAGGTATGTGCAGGCTGCGGAAGAGATAAAAATGATGTTCTTCTTCTTGCTGTAAGTAAGACAAAGCCGCTCAGTGATATAGAAGAGCTGATAACTATAGGAGTAAAGGATTTTGGCGAGAATAAGGTTCAGGAGCTTGTAAAGAAGAAGGAAGAGGTATCTACGCCTGTTAATTTCCACCTTATCGGACATCTGCAGACCAACAAGGTTAAGCAGGCTGTCGGAAATGCATGCCTTATACATTCGGTTGATTCTTTCCATCTTGCAGAGAAGATAGAGCAGGAGGCTGCCAAGAAGGATATTACTGTTGATATTCTTATAGAGGTAAATGTAGCTGATGAGGAAAGCAAATTCGGACTTATGGTTGAGGACACGCCGGCACTCGTTGAACAGATTGCAGAAAACTGCCCGCATATAAGGATAAAGGGCCTTATGACTATAGCTCCGTTTGTTGAAGATCCTGAAGAGAATCGTCCTGTGTTCCGTACGCTGCGCCAATTAGCACTTGACATAAAATCAAAAAAATTAGATAATGTTACTATGGGTGTGCTATCAATGGGGATGACAAATGACTATAAAGTAGCAATAGAAGAAGGCGCAACCATAGTAAGAGTTGGAACTGCCATATTCGGTGAAAGAAATTATAATATTTAAGGCAGATACCATTTCGATATAGAGGAGATATTAAAGATGGCTAAGAGATCGGGAAAGAAGAGTTTTCTGGACTATTTCAGAGTTGATTCAGACGACGATTATGAAGATGAATATGATGATATGGACGAAGAAGAAATCTTCGACGATGAAGAGGAAGAGGAATATGTAAAGCCTAAGAAGGCTAAGAAGATCAAGGAGAAGAAAAAGGGCAGCAGTGCATTTTCTCTCAATCAGGATGATAATGATTATGATGCTGAGCAGGATTCGGCATTTTCCTCAACTGATTATTCCGGTTCATCATATAACAGTTCCGGATACACTTCTACATTTGGAAACGATACGTATACAAAACCGTCTTCATCATACCAGCAGAAGGATACATCTTTCGGCAGTACAAGAAAGTATAACAGATTCACAAGGGAAGATATGCAGATGAACAGAGAAGCAAAGGAGCAGAATGTTGTTTCTTTCGATAAGAGGCAGAATTATAAACCAAACAGTGAAGTATATGTTATCAAACCTGTTGAGTTTGATGATGCTCAGACAGTATCGGATTTCCTTAAAGCCGGCAAGACCATAGTTATAAATATGGAAGGGGTACAGATTGACCCGGCACAGAGGATAATCGATTTCATCGGCGGAGCCTGCTACGGTCTCGGTGGTGATCTTAAGGCTATTTCGGCTAATATATTTATTGCGGCTCCACACAATATTGAAGTTTCAGGCGATCTCAGAGATGAAATACTGAATGAGTCAACCTTGTCACCGCAATTGGGGAAATATTAAACTAAAAGCTTTTATGTAGTTTATATAATTTGGAGGGGAACGGTAAATGTTAACACCTGTTGATATTCAGCAGAAAAAGTTTAAAACAGGATTTGGATATAACAAAGACGATGTTACAAAGTTCTTTGAAGAGGTTTCTAAAAGCTATGAAGAACTCTATAGATCGAATGCAGAGCTGAAGGAGAAGGTTATTACATTAAATGACGGACTTCAGCATTACAGAACCACAGAGGAACAGCTTCAGAAGAATCTTATGCTCGCTGAGAAGAACTCACAGCAGTCTAAATCCAATGCTGTTAAAGAAGCAAAAAATATAGAGCTTGAAGCAAAGAACAGAGCAAATGAGATAGTTAATCAGGCATACATTGATCTTGGCGAGATGGAAAACAAGATGAAAGAGCTTGAGACAAGATATGCAGAATATAAGAGTGAATTTGCCTTACTTGTTAAGAAGATGTTCAATCTGCTCGATCTTGAAGATCTTGATCCGGATGCAAAGATAGATCCTGCATTTATGGCTATGCAGAAGCAGGAGGCAAAGCAGAAGCCTAAGCAGCAGTCTTCAGGCTTTGGCGGAGCATCTCTCGGAACTCAGATGTTTGATGATTACGACAGCCATGATTCATTTGCTGAATTTGATAATGAGTTTGGAAGCGAACGTTCCGGTTCTACACTTGGAGGAGGTTCTCTTGGAGATAATAAATCCATGAACAGTAATTCTTCGAATGTTTACGGTTCGGTACTTGGCGGCTCCGGCATAGATCCGTTTGGCGGTTCCGGAAGGGATCATGAGCTTATGAAGCCTATCAGCGGCAATAAGTATTCAGTTAAGGATGACAGCAAGCCGAAGACAACATTTACGATCAAAGGTGAGAATCCGGAGAAAGAAACATATAAACCAAAGATAGATACGCAGAGCAGTTTTACGAGAAGTACATTATCCTTCAGACCTGCTGATGAATATAATGATATAGAGGCTATGTTTGCCGATAGTAAGTCAAGTCTGCGTCATCATGATGAAGATTAAATGATTTAGGAGTAATATTATGACAGAACAACTGACTATTAATTTTAACGGTGTTCCTGCTTATGATATCACTTACAATACTTCATTTGACAACCTCGGATCATTTCTGTCAGGCTTTAATGCCGACGATAAAAAATGTCTTATAGTTGCAGATTCTAAAGTAGCATCCTTGTATTTGGATGCTATTTTGCGTGTTATGGAGCCTTGTTGTAAGTATGTCACAGCATTTGTCTTTCCTGAAGGAGAGAAAAGCAAGAATCTTGATGTAGTAAGAGAGATATATAAGAAGCTGATCGAAGAAAAATTCGACAGACATGATTTTATAGCAGCTCTTGGCGGCGGTGTTACCGGTGATATGTCCGGCTTTACAGCGGCAACATTTTTAAGGGGGATTGATTTTATTCAGATACCTACAAGTCTTCTTGCAGATGTAGATTCAAGTATCGGCGGCAAGACCGGAGTTGATTTTGATGCTTATAAGAACATGGTTGGTGCATTTCATATGCCTAAGCTCGTATATATCAACCGTGAAACTATAAGCACTCTGGACAGAGAGCAGTTTTACAGCGGTATGGGCGAGGTCGTAAAATCTGCGCTTCTTGCAGACGGTGAGTTCTTTGACTGGCTGGAAGATAATTCCGGGAATATAAATGCGCTTGATATGGAATACGTTGCGGAAATGATATATAAATGCAACATCATCAAGAAGAATGTCGTTGAGAAGGATCCGACCGAGAAGGGCGAGAGAGCGCTTCTTAATCTTGGACATACTCTCGGACATGCACTTGAAAAGTATATGAACTTTAAAATGCTTCATGGTCAGTGTGTATCTGCAGGATGCGTTATGGCTGCTTATCTTTCTCTTAAAAAGGGACTTATCGATGAGGAAAGTCTTGGCAGGATCATAAAGCTTTTCGGTAAATTCGGTTTACCTTCCGTTCCGGTGGATATAGATGTTGATGAGATCGTAGCCTATACTAAAAATGACAAGAAGGCTATAGGTAAGAGCATAAAGTTTATACTTCTCAGAAGGATCGGAGAAGCATTTATCACACTTGATGTAAGTGATGATGATATGAGAGATGCTTTAAGATATTATATCGATAATCAGACAAAGTGGATTTAAGATTTATCAAGAATAAGACAATGCAGTTTTAAGATATAATGAATTAAAAATACTTCAGAATGGATTTTGGAAAGTATTATGAGTAAGAAAAAGAATCTAACCATAGAGAAAACAAGCGGACAGGAGAAGAAGAATATTATCATTATCTCTGTCATAGTCGGCCTTATACTGGTTGTGATCGATCAGTTCACGAAAGAGCTTGTCATAAATACCTATAAGGTTGGGCAGGGAAAAGCGGTTATAAAGGATGTATTTGAGATACAGCATATAAAGAACAAGGGCTCAGCCTGGGGAATGTTTCATAATATACCCGTGATCCCGATAGTGATCTCACTTATTATGATACTCCTTATAATGTATGTATATTCATCGCTTCTTAAGTATAAGCGTTACAGATCGCTCAGAATATGCGTTGTATTTCTTCTTGCTGGAGCTGTTGCGAATATCATTGACCGTATAAGACTCGGTTCAGTTACAGATTTTTTATATTTCAAGCTGATCAATTTTCCGGTATTTAATGTAGCGGATATATATGTAACCTTCAGCGTGGCAGTAGTCATCATTTTACTTATATTTAAATTTGAAATGGGCGATATAGACGTAATGCTTGGAAGCTGCTTCATAAATGATGAAGGCAAGATAGTAGAGAAAAGCGAAAGCAAAAAAGAGGAAAAATGATATGGAAAGCTTAAGTCTTTTTCCGGATGATTTTCTGACCGGCACAAGGCTTGACAGATACCTTTCGGATGAGAGAGAGGATATGTCCAGATCTTATATACAGCAGCTTATCGATGCCGGAAATGTATCGGTAAACGGTAAGAAGGTCAAGGCAAGCTACAAGCTCCGTGATAATGACAGAGTTGAGCTTCTGATACCTGAACCTGAACCGGTTGAGATACTTCCGGAAAACATCCCTCTGGATATTGTATACGATGATGACGATATAATAATCATCAACAAACCGCAGGGTATGGTCGTTCATCCGGCTGCGGGACATCTCAGCGGAACGCTTGTGAACGCTCTTATGTATCATTTCGGAGACAGTCTGTCAGGCATAAATGGCGTGATGCGTCCCGGAATCGTGCACAGGATTGATATGAACACCTCAGGACTGCTTGTAATCTGCAAAAATGATAACGCACATAAGAAGCTTAGTGAGCAGTTCAGCGTGCATTCGATAACAAGAGAATATACGGCGATAGTTTATAATCATTTCAGCGAGCCTTCGGGTACAGTGGATGCACCACTGGCACGTTCAAAAACGGACAGAAAGAAGATTGCCATAGATCCGGATGGCAGAAGAGCTATAACACATTACAGTGTTGTAGAACCATTGCTTAAGGACTTCACACTGATAAAGGCAAGACTTGAGACCGGCAGAACCCATCAGATAAGGGTTCATATGGCGAGCATCAGACATCCGCTTCTCGGAGATGATGTCTACGGACCTAAGAAATGTCCGTATAACCTGAAGGGGCAGATGCTTCATGCAGGTAAGCTTGGCTTTATCCATCCTTCTACCGGAGAGTACGTGGAGTTTAACAGTGAACTGCCGGAGTATTTTACAAAGATACTGAATGTTCTCAGGGATAAGAAGACGGAACAGT
>ONVE01000272.1 GCA_900321215.1 uncultured Eubacterium sp.
ATCTTATATTTTTATCAGGATCTGCCACACCTGAATGGTTTATTTCTATACGGATAATATCATAGTTTTTATCAAGATATTCGTCATCAATAACATATCCTACACGGAAAGTCTTGGTTTCTCCTGCCTTGAAGTCTGTTTTGAAGAAATCGCCTGCATATATTGAATGCTCTCCATTAAAGGTATATGCCGTCGCCTCCATTGATGTTTTAAAATCCAATTCTTCTGCATTATAATTATACAGGTCTATCCGAGTCGAATTCATATATAACGATCTGTCCTCAGAGGATTTGTTTGTCAGTTCCATATCTGCAATAATATACGAACTGTCACAGGTCAGATCACCGTTTTCATTACAGGAATAATGTCCCTCCGGAAACGGTGTCATTCCTTCTCCGCTCTTGGTTACATCAACAGTCTTTATCAGGTACTCCCAGCCATCGGTCTCGCACCGCTCACCAAGCTCTGTTGTGATCCTGTCAACTTCTCCCGTAAGTGTATCAGAAACCGCGGTATCACTTTTCCCTGTAAGTATATCTGTTATTCCCCTGTCAAAGGCTTCATAATCCACACGGTAAAGCTTTACGGATTCTTGTTTAACTTCTTCCCTGTTTCCTGCCACTTTATTAACTTTTGAAACATTATAAACTGCAAGTCCCAAGTCATTAACAACAAGACCGTATACTTTGTTCTCAATCCTCCACTCAAGATAATGAAGCTTGACCTCGCTCTCACGCTTTTCTTCCTCGGTAAGCTCGTCTGTGGAAATTTCTTCGCCCCAGTCGAACTTATTAAGAAAGTCGGAAAGCTTTGCACGGGTCTCAGCAGACATGTCATTGTATTTGGCGTCATTACCGCCAAGCTTGTAATCGAATGTTGTGAAATCGCCGAAGGGTGTCGGTCCGCCTTCTCTCTTTGCCAGTATGTCCTTAATACCATTGTTAAAGGCTTCAAAGTCTATTTTATACCATTTTTCTTCGATAGCCTTCATTGCTCCATCATAATCCATCATGCTCTCCATATAGCAGACATATCCGTCATTAGCTATATGGATATTGCACTCAACAGGCGGTGTATCGCCCTTTGTCCACTTGATATCATACATCTTTTCTTCAACATCTGCATTAATATCTCTGTCTTTAGGAGCTTCAACTTCACTGCCCCAGTTGAATTTATTAAGAAAATCGGAGAGCTTTGCATAGGTCTCGTCTGAATATTTGCCGTACTTTCCGTCGCCGGCATCGAAGCTGTAGTCAAATTCATTGAAATCTCCGAATGGACAGCTTCTGCAGGCAGAACCCGAGACCTCACCGCTTGTAAGATTACCCTTGTTCTGTCTGTGAAGCAGAAAACCTGTAGTACCGATCCCGCCCACAAGTACAGCACATGCAGCAATGGCACTGACCGTCTTTATTAAACGGGTTTTAGTTGTTATACGCTCAGATGATCTGACAACTTCGATATAATCGTCGTTATCGGCTTTAACACGCTGCTTCTCCGCAAGCTCGGCGGCTCTTATTATGCGCTGCTTCATATCATCGGTCATTTTTATCTTATCAGCCGCATTTTTAAGCTTTTTCTCCATATTACATATACTCCTTTCTGTATTTTTCCTTTAGCAGCTTTCTGCCTCTTGAGAGGCGCATTTTAGCTGCCGAAAGACTAATTCCCATGATATGAGCGATCTCATCGACCTTATATTCCTCAATGTAGAACAGAGTCAGTGGAAGCCTGTATTTATCGGGAAGCTCCATCAAAGCTTCAAGTATACCGCTTTCCTCTTTTTCTATTGCATAACCGAAGAGGAGTTCATCACTTTCGGTACTGTGTCTTGCACGATAACGCATCATATCACGGCATTTGTTCGTGGCTACAGTGATGAGCCATGCTTTTTCATGCTCGCCGTCAAGGAAGTCGGGAGACTTCCGGACATATCTTATAAATGTTTCCTGCACAGCGTCCTCAGCGTCCGCAGTATTTTTCAGAGCCAGCAAGCAGATCCTGTACAGCATATCGCCGTATCTTTCGACCGCCTCGCGAGCGCAGCCGCATTTTAGCATATTATCAGCTCCTTTCACTATAAACACGTATGGGAGTATCATATAGTCACAAATATTATATCATTTTTCTGATAAAATGAAAAGACAGCCGATATAAACCGACTGCCTTTCAGGGGATATTAAAATTTGGAGAAATCTTAATTAAGTGTGCCGACCACCG
>ONVE01000271.1 GCA_900321215.1 uncultured Eubacterium sp.
CAGAGAAATGGTTCCACCGGTTCGGTTGACCTGATCTGGCAGGGCAAGTATACAAGATTCGCTAATTGCGCGAGGTAATTAAAGCTCGAAGAGGTTGAGGCTTTAGCTGGAGAGTGATTGATCATAAATTAAAAGCTTTTTTTGCTTTGAAAAAAATACAGGGAGCAGCCTTCTGTATCAGAAGGTTACTCCCTGTATTTTTATAAGTTTCTGGCGAAGTGCTTCGTCGCTCATGGAATATACATCATCGATGACCCAGATGTGCATATCCTTCGCACGTTTTCTGAAGAAACCGGCGCCGCTTCCGGGATTGTCGCAAGGGGTGGCCATGATGAGAACCTTGATGGCATATTTTCCGCCGAAACGCCTTGTTACGGTCTGCAGTTCATGAAGTGCAACGCTGCCTACCTTGCCGCTCTTGCAGGATATAAATGTCGGGATAGCATCCCTCATGAGTATCACATCAATCTCATTAACTGTATCTATATTGGTAGAATTATCATATTTAATCTCTGTGAGCGGAGGCTTTTTCTCGTTTTTCTCATTTTTATCATTTCGGTCACCATTCCAGTCAATCATGGCTCCGATCACAGCATCTGTGAATTTGGTATTATCGCTGGTAGCGACATCGTATACATGAAGCTCAAGTATATTTCCGGTCTTGGTAACGATATGCTTTATCATTTCGTTCTTAAAATAAAATGAAATGCTTCTTTTGGAGATATGGAGCTCTCTCAGAACGCCGATATTTTTAAGCTTGAAGAAAAGCTCGGTAACCTCTCCGAGTCCTGAACGCGGAAATGTATACAGCCCGCTTTCGTCAGGAGGATAGTTTTTAACTACTTCCTCGATGGTTGCAGTGCATTTATTCCATTTGGATTTCATGGATTTTGCGATATTCCAGATGGAACGGATATCTTTTCTGAATTCATCGGTGAATTTCCAGGTGGAATAGCTTCCTGTGAGTCCTGTAAGTGAACCGCCGTGAAGTACCATGTTGTCGGCAACAGTCATTTTAACATGACCGGCCTTTCTAACCGGTTCTCCCTCGCTGAAGTCGATCTCGGTTCCGGTGTAAGGGTCGATACGGAGAGTATCCACAGGCATTTTTGAACTGACAAAGCCAAAGGCGATAAGTATCAGCTCGCCGCCGCCGGTAAGCTCGAATTTTGCATCTTTATATTTATCCACAAGATCCCGGAGGACGTCTATTATCTGATCCAGATTGTCTCTTGAAACTTCAACGAACTTAAGCTCTGTCTCCGGGGACACGCGGGCCGTGAAGGCACGGAGGCTGTTTATCTTCTTGGTGATCATATTGGACTTATGACCGACATAAACAACCCTTTCGGGCTTATATTTTAGAATGACCATAACATTTTCAAGTGCTTCTTCTGAGAAAAATTCAACAAATGTTCCTGACATATAGTCTGCCCCTTCATATTTTTTAATATAAATACAGTATATCTCATATTTGAAAAGATTTCATCAGTTTTTACTGCAGGGACGGCGG
Source organism: uncultured Eubacterium sp. (assembly GCA_900321215.1). Taxonomy (GTDB): domain Bacteria; phylum Bacillota; class Clostridia; order Lachnospirales; family Lachnospiraceae; genus Eubacterium_Q. The sequence continues at coordinate 1,514 of ONVE01000271.1, forward strand.
GAGTTTCTTAAAATTATGTGTACAGTATGCTGTTTGTGTGCATTTTGACAGCAAAGATACTTTTGACACCTGCAGTATGTTATAGTAAAATATGAGCAATGCCGGACGGCAGTTAAAATTGTGTACATATAAAATGCGGCAAAAGCATTAACGTTTTAAAATATAGAAGAACTGAATGCACAATAATAAGACGGCAATAACAATGGATAGAAAAGCTGCATAAACAGCAGCTTGATAGATTTGGAGAATGATATGAGATCGGCAATCATTACAGGGGCTTCATCGGGAATAGGCAGGAGCATTGCTCTTAAAATGGCGGAAAGCAGGGAATTTGACTGCATAGCAGTGAATTCCGGGCATGACGAGCAGGCGCTTATCCGTGTGGCCGCCGAGATGAAGGAAATATATAATAAAGCGGGTTCGGACAGTGAACTGCAGGTGATTACGGTTTTTGGAGATATCAGCGAGATTATTACTGCAAGGGCGATGGTCAGAAAGACTGTTTCTGTTGCCGAAAGAGTTGATGTACTGATTAATTCGGCCGCCATCTCGCATGTAGGGCTTCTTATGGATATGACTCCTGAAGAATGGCAGAAAACCGTGGCAGTAAATCTTAATTCGGTATATAATACCTGTCATGAGGTGCTTCCTTATATGGTCAGGGAGCAGAGCGGCAGGATAGTGAACATTTCTTCAGTCTGGGGACTGGTCGGCGCATCATGTGAGGTTGCGTATTCAGCTGCAAAGGGCGGCGTAAATGCGTTTACGAAGGCTCTGGCCAAGGAAATGGCACCATCTCACATTTCCGTAAATGCGCTTGCCTTCGGCATGGTTGATACCAGAATGAACGGCCATTTATCGGAGGAAGAGAAAGCCGAAATCTACGAGGCTATCCCGGCAGGCAGGGCGGCAAGCCCGGACGAAGCAGCGGAGGCAGTGCTTAAGCTTCTTGCAATGCCGGAGTACCTTACCGGTGAAGTGATAAAATGTGACGGCGGATGGATATAGAATTTTATACATTTATTATAGAAAGGATATACAGCGGTATTTATGAAAGATAATAACGAAGAATACGATGAGTATGACGAAGAATATGACGGATATGAAGAAAATGAAGAATACGAAGGGGAAGAGGCTGTAACTGATACTGAGGAAAGCTATGAGGATTACAGCGAGGACGTGCCTGAGAAGAAAAAGAAGAACAAAAAGCCGAGTGCTGCAGGCCTTTTCTTTACTTATTTCTTCAGAGGCATTGTTATAATACTTCTTCTTGTTATCATCGCGCTCAGTGCATTTCTTGTAAAAGAGATCCTTGATGGTAAAAAGATCAGGGAAAGCAAGGGAACCAAGGTTGATGTGGATGAGTCGATCCTTACAGAAGAGAAGGACAAGACGGATGAGTATATAAAGGGCGACAAAACCACCGAAGAAGCAGCCACAGAGAATACTGAGAATCCGAACGGACTCGGCGATGACAATACGCTTACTTCTTCCAAGGAGCTCCGTATTGCAGTACTTAATGCTACAGAGGATGTTGAAGGACTTGCGGGAAGATGGGCAGCAAAGCTCGCAGAGGACGGCTTTACTGATGTTTCACCGGCAAACTCATATATGAAATATGAAGTAACAAGGATACTTGTAGCTGAAGAAGGCATGGGAACAGACCTTCTCAAGTATTTCCCAACAGCCAGCATTTCCGTTGGTTCGCTTACAAGTGACGATACAGACGCGGATGTTGACGGTGTAAAGATATTCATAGTAGTAGGCAACTCGGATTCTGATCAGTAAAAACACCCAAAAGTGCCCAAAATACGTGAAAAAATACTTAAAAATGCCTAAAAATCAAGGTTTGTTATGAACAAAATAACAGAAAAACCGCTTTCGCAGTTTTAAAGAGCCTTTTGTGTTTGGTGAAGGTTTCACAAAAACAAAGGTTAATTAAGGGTTAAAATAAGTTTTTTTTGTGAATTATTTACAGTGGTATACAGATATTATGCAAACTCAACAAATGATTTTTTCTTTTTTTATGCAAATCTAATATGGCTTAAAATAACGAAAAGTTGTATTATTTTGACAGTCAGTAAGAAATAAAACGTAGCTATATAATATTTTAGGAGGATAAAAAAATGGCTAGTTTATCATTAAAGAATATTTACAAGATCTATCCAAACGGATTCAATGCTGTTAAGGATTTCAATCTTGAGATTCAGGACAAGGAGTTCATCATCTTCGTTGGACCATCAGGTTGTGGTAAGTCTACAACACTTCGTATGATCGCAGGACTTGAGGACATCAGTTCAGGAGAGCTTTGGATCGGAGATAAGCTTGTTAATGACGTAGAGCCAAAGGACAGAGATATTGCGATGGTATTCCAGAACTACGCTCTGTATCCACATATGTCAGTTTATGACAATATGGCATTTGGTCTTAAATTAAGAAAGGTACCAAAGGAGAAGATTGATAAGGCAGTTCATGAAGCAGCTAAGATCCTTGAGATCGAGCACCTTCTTGACAGAAAGCCAAAGGCTCTTTCCGGTGGTCAGAGACA
>ONVE01000269.1 GCA_900321215.1 uncultured Eubacterium sp.
CAGCAGCAGTATCAGGCATCTCAGCAGCAGTATCAGGCATCTCAGCAGCAGTATAGTCAGCAGGCTTACGGACAGCAGGGATACCAGCAGGTGCAGGGCTATAATGCACAGCAGTATGGACAGGCACAGGGCTATGGATATAACCAGCAGGGGTATCCTGGTTATGGTTACGGCGGAAGCGGTAAGGCAAAGATGGCTGTAGCCGGTGTTGTAAACGCAAAGCTCAGCTTTAAGCAGATACTCTGTATAATTGCTGCGATGTTTATCATTTTTTCACCATTTTTAAATTTTGCATCCATTCATGCTAAGGTTGGTACAAGTTTTGTAGGCAACAAGGGACTGACAGCAGGAAATAACAACGGAAATAATGGTAACGTAAACATTTATAATCTTGATTTTGATGATATCTTTGATGATGACAATCTTGTAAATGATATTAAGCTTAAGGCAACTGTTGGCTTTAACCTTTTTGAACTGAGCAAGCTCAGCGGATCGGTTAGATCGGTTATCAATTCACAGAATGCTGTAAGTATTGATCTTGTAAAGAGTCTGTATGATCAGGCTGATGCAATGAGAGATAATATCAAGAGTACTATAAACAGTCGTGTGTCAGGTATGGGATATTTTAATGACGGCGTTATAGATGAAGCTTTTGGTACAGCTCATCTTATCATCTGGGGAAGATTTCCGCTGCTTGTACTTCCTTATGTGATCATGCTCGGCGGTATAGCACTTATTGCAGGTACATATCTCAGAAAGAAGATAGTAAGCTACATCGGCTGCGGTGCAGTTCTTGTTTCACTTTTCTGGCTGATGCTGGTTTCAGGACATTTCTTCAGCATGGCAGGTATAGGAGTGCTTGTAATGCTTGCAGGTTCAGTTACAGGTATCGTTGCTACAGTACTTGACAAATAAGTCTTTGAACGGATGTCATCCGGATGACTGTATTTGCTTGATGATATTTGCTTAACGAAATTTGGTTGACAAATTTGTTGACAAAGAAGAAAAGATTTATTATTATTGAGAAGTTGAATTTGCTGTTATAGCTCAGTAGGTAGAGCGCAACATCGGTAATGTTGAGGTCACGGGTTCGATTCCCGTTAGCAGCTTATCATTTCTCGGCGGGATCTTACGATCCCGCTTTTTTTATTCTAAATAAGCACACATAATACTAATGGTACACATAATATCAACAAAATATTACTTTTTTTCGGCTATTTTGTGTATTTTCCGGCCAGAAACACATTTTACATACTAAATTTAATAAAAAATCAATTATTTTATGTTAATCATATATTGAGTAATGAAAAATTTTGTGATAACATTAGCTTAACTATTGTTATTTAGCATGGATAAGTGTTTGTTGAAATATATAGTTTATTATGAGGAAAGGAAAATAAATGAAAAGACGTAAAACCGGTCGGAGAGGCTTTGCAGTAATGATGGCGTTATGCTTTATGCTTACTGCTGTATTCGGACAGAACAGGATCAGGGCTTCATTTGCGGTAAATGATAAGACCTATGATCTGACAGATTTTGAAGATTATATGGATAGCGAAGGCTTTCCGGAAAGCTATAAACCTTACCTTAGAAATATGCATGAGGCGCATCCGGAATGGGTTTTCAAGGCTGTTCACACAGGGATTTCCTGGGACGAGCTTATTGAAAATGAACGAAACAAGCCCGGAGATGTAAAGAATCTGATATACGGATCATATTATTATCCTCATTATAATTGGAGATCGACAGAGGTCGGTTATAACTGGGAGACTGATACATATTATTCATACGACGGTTATGTATGGTATGCAGCCTCGGATGAGATCCTTGCATATTACATGGATCCGAGAACCTACCTTTACGAAGAGTATGTATTTGCCTTTGAGGCACTTTCATATCAGGAGGGCTTCCAGAATATAAACGGTATTGAGGCGATACTTAACGGAACGTTTATGTATAAGACCAACGCCGTAGGAAGCAAGAAGAATTATTCATCGATAATGCTTGCGGCAGCTAAAAAATACGGCGTAAGTGCTTATCACATTGCATCAAGGATCAGGCAGGAGATGGGAACAGAGCCGGGAGTTGCAGCTCTTGGTAATTCATCATCATATCCTGGAATATTTAACTATTACAATATAGGCGCTTATGATTCGCCTGACGGAAATGCTATCCTTAACGGACTGAGATATGCGGCGGGCTCCGGCTCATACGGAAGACCATGGAATACGGTTTCAAAATCCATCATGGGCGGAACAGAGTATATCGCGGGCTCATTCATCGGTGAGGGGCAGGATACCATATATACACAGAAGTTTAATGTAACCAATCAGTCATGCCTTTATTACAATCAGTACATGAGTAATATTCAGGCACCTGCGAGTGAAGCAAATTCACAGTACTGGGCATATGCAGACAATGATCTCTTAGATTCATCAATAGTCTTCAAGATCCCTGTATATAAGAATATGCCTTCTGAGGCAGTAGAGAAGCCGGATGACAGCGGAAGCCCGAATAACTGGCTGAGCAGCCTTTCGGTCAAGAAAAATGAGGATACTGAAAAAACATATAAGCTTAGTTCAGAGTTCTCCGGAGACGTTAAATCATATTCGGTAACGGTTCCGAAGAGTCTGGATAAGGTATATATCAGTACATCTACAGTTAATGAGAATGCTTCGGTCAGCGGAGACGGATGGGTAAGTATTCCGGATTCCACGAATAATATAAAGATTGTTGTTACTGCGCAAAATGGCAACAAGAGAGTATACAAGCTTAAGATCACGAAGAAGACTACTACAGAGGAGCCGACAGAAGAACCGACTGATCAGCCGACAGATGAGCCGACGGAGGAACCTACAGATGAACCGTCAACTGATGAGCCGACAGAGGAACCAACGGAAGAACCGACAGAGGAGCCTGTCATCATACATAAGGGCGACCTTTCGGGAGACGGCAAGATCAATGCGCTGGATATAATCTTAGTGCAGAGACTTATAGTAGGACTTGATAATCTTACAGATGAGAAAAAGCTTCTGGCTGATATAAATGGAGATGACAAGATAAATGCGCTGGACATCATTTTCATACAGAGGCATATAGTAGGTCTTCAGGAAATTATTTGGGATTAAGAAAAAATAGATAACAGAGGGAAGAAGTAAAAATGAACAACAGATTAAAAAGGGTAATGTCACTTGTAATATCATTTTTCATGATGACTGCGGTGCTTTTCGGAGCAGGCGGAAAAAAGGCTGATGCGGCGGAGATATATCTTTCGATGTCAGTTTCTTCTTCATCAGTGGATATAGGTGATCTTGTGACTGTAACTGTAAGTGCATATAGTGATGAATATTTCTCATGCGATATTGTTGTAAATTATGACAGCAGTATTCTTGAGTTTTATTCAAACAGCTTCGGAAGCGGAAATACTATCAATATTTCCGGATCCGGAAGTGCCGAGATAACCTTCAAGGCTATCGCAAGCGGCATAGCCTACGTTTCTACATCATCAGAGGCATATAACATTAACGGCGAGCAGGTTTATCCGGCAGAGCAGGGTGTAAATATTGAGGTAACAGATCCGAATACAACTGAGGAAACTACAGAGGAGACAACAGAGGCAACAACAGAAGAGACCACTACTGAAGAAGAAAGCTCTGAGACCACAGAGGAAACAACTGAGGATGAGAAGCTTTCAAAGGATTGCAGCCTTATGAGCCTCAGAGTTGGAAGCGGAACACTTTCTCCTGAATTTTCAGCTGATCAGACAAGCTACAATCTTACACTTCCTGAGAATACAACAAAGCTTGATGTAGAGGCTGTTCCTTCTGATGACAGAGCACAGTATTACATCAGCGGAAATGATGATCTTAAGAACGGACAGAATACTGTAACCATAGTTGTAACTGCAGAAAACGGAGCTTACAGAACATATACTATCTATGTTACCGTAGGTGAGGCAGAGGAAGAGCTTAAGTTCGAGCTTGACGGCAAGAAGTACGATCTTATAGAGGAAAGCATTAATATTGATGTTCCTGAAGGATTTACTGCTTCAACAGTTACATATAAGAAGCATAATATCAAATGTTATACATCAGCAAACAAGCTGATCAACATTATCTGTCTTGAGGATGAGGATTATGCACAGGCATGGTTCCTGGTTGATACATCAAATGATACATTCAGAAAATATGAGGAATTAAAGAGTGACTTTGCAAGATATGTACTTATCACAAAGCCTGCAACAGAGAAGGTTCCTGAAGGATTTAAGCCTGCAAAGTTAAAGCTTGGTGACGAAGAGATTGATGCATACGTATCTGAGAAGGATGGAAGCTACTATCTTATCTACGCAGCTGCTGTTGAAGGAGTTGGCGGATGGTATCTCTATGATACTAAGGATAAGAGCTTTATGAGATATGCAGATCTTACTCCTGAGAAGGAAGAGGAGATCACAACCGAGCAGCCTACAGAGGAAGTAACAACTGAAGAAGTAAAGACAATAGTTGTTGAGAAGCTTGTTCCTATGGAGGACAAGGGTATATTCACCAAGAAGAATCTGAAGCTTATGCTTATCGGTCTTGCAGCTATGTTTATCGCTGTATGTATCGCAGCTATCGTTCTTCTTGTTAAGGTAAGCTCACTCTCTAAGAAGGTTTCATCAAATATGAGAAAGAGAAGTGTGGCTGAAGAGCTTGCTCAGGAGGAAGAGCTTGAGGAAGGCTCAGAAGAGGATTATTACAGTAATCCTGAAAATGAAGAGGATTACGTTTCGGGAGAGACTGAACAGTACAGTGAAGAGTGTAATGAGTCTTATGAAGAGGCTGCCGGAGAAGACGGCGAGGTTTATGATGAGGCATCTTCAGAAGATGCAGATCAGGAATATGCATCAGACGATACTGAGACTGAAATGATAGCTGATGAAGCATCAGACGAAACAGCAACAGAGATCATTTCAGAAGAGGCGGCAGAGCTTGCTGAAGAGACTGCAGATGATGTATATGATAATGAGACAGCAACCGAGATCATAGCTGATGAAACAGCAGCTGAGACAGTAGTGGCTGATGCTGATACGGTTGTTCTTCCGGATATTAATGCTGAAACATCTTCAGAGGATGCAGCTGCAGAAAGCTCACAGGAAGAGCCTGCTTCAAATTCATTCAGCAGATTTGAGCAGAGTGAAGAGCCTAAGAAGAAGACAGAGGATACGATCGGAATCCAGCTTGAGGATGCAATCGATAATAACAGCAATGTAAATGTTCCTCCTGTAGATGAGATATCCAAGAAGGAAGAGGCTATGAGATCAAGACCTTACGGAATTGATTCTGCATTTGATATAGTTGATGAGAATGACTATAAGAAAATGACTGAGGAACAGGGCGTTGATCCTGAGATTGAGACTACTGATATTTCAGAGGTTGTATCACAGTTAAATGACAAGAACAGCGCTCTTAATGCGGCTGCAGCGGCATTTGCAAATATCAAAAAGAGTCTTGAGGAGTCAGAGACTGAAACTAAGAATTTGACAATTTCCAATGATAAAGATATAGTATTCCCTACAAAGGATTCTGACGAATAGATGGAGGACATGATGGAAGAAGCTGTAATCTCAAAAAATTTTATTGAGCAGATAATAGATAAGGATCTGGAGGAAGGCAAGGTCACTAAGATCGTGACCAGATTCCCTCCGGAACCAAACGGATATTTACATATAGGACATGCAAAGTCCATACTTCTTAACTATGGTCTTGCAGAGAAATACAAGGGAAGATTCAATCTCAGATTTGATGACACCAACCCTACAAAGGAAAAGACTGAATTCGTTGATTCTATAGTTAAGGATGTTGAGTGGCTCGGAGCTGATTTTAAGGGAGAGATATTCTTCGCTTCCAATTATTTTGAGCAGATGTATGAAGGTGCTGTAAAGCTTATCAAGAAGGGCAAGGCTTATGTCTGCGACCTTTCTGCAGATGAGATCAGAGAGTACAGAGGTACTCTTACTGAACCGGGTAAGGACAGCCCTTACAGAAATAGAAGTATTGAAGAGAATCTCGAGCTTTTCGAGGCTATGAAGAATGGTGAGTTCCCTGACGGATCAAAGGTGCTTCGTGCAAAGATCGATATGAGTTCGCCTAATATCAATATGCGTGACCCTGTTATCTACAGAATTGCAAGGATGACACATCATAATACAGGAGATAAATGGTGCATCTACCCGATGTACGATTTTGCTCATCCTATCGAGGACGCTATCGAGGGAGTTACACATTCTATCTGTACGCTTGAATTTGAGGATCACAGACCTCTCTATGACTGGGTCGTAAGAGAGCTCGAGTATGAGAATCCTCCTAAGCAGATCGAGTTTGCAAAGCTTTATCTTACAAATGTTATCACCGGTAAGAGATACATCAAGCAGCTTGTTGAGAAGGGCATAGTTGACGGATGGGATGATCCTAGACTTGTTACTATCGCAGCTCTCAGAAGAAGAGGCTTCACTCCTGAAGCGCTTAAGAAATTCATGGAGCTTATCGGCGTAAGTAAGAGCCAGGCTTCAGTTGATTATGCTTATCTTGAATATGTTATCAGAGAGGACCTTAAGACTAAGGTTCCTAGAGTGATGGCTGTTCTTGACCCTGTAAAGCTTGTTATCGATAATTATCCTGAAGGAGAGACAGAGTATTTCGATATTGAGAATAATCCTGATACTGAGGATGCCGGAACACGTAAGGTATCCTTCAGCAGAGAGCTTTATATCGAGAGAGAGGATTTCATGGAGGAGCCGCCTAAGAAGTATTTCAGACTCTTCCCTGGAAATGAGGTTCGTCTTAAGGGGGCATATTTTGTTAAGTGTACCGGCTTTGAGAAGGATGAGAACGGTAATGTTACAGTTATCCACTGTACATACGATCCTGAGACAAGATCAGGAAGCGGCTTTGAAGGAAGAAAGGTAAAGGGAACCATTCACTGGGTAAATGCTGCTGACGCTTATAACTGCACAGTAAGACTTTATGAGAACCTTGTTGACGAAGAGAAGGGTAAGCTGAATGAAGACGGAAGCATCAACTTCAATCCGAATTCTCTGACTGTCATTGATAATGCAAAGGTTGAGGCCGGACTTAAAGAGGCAAAGCCGGGTGAATCATTCCAGTTTATCAGAAATGGTTACTTCACTGTTGACAGCAAGGATTCTTCGGAAGGTAACCCTGTATTTAACAGGATCGTATCACTGAAGAGCTCATATAAGCCGGGTGTATAAAGAAAAATACAAAAAAATATTTGATTTTTTATAGATTTAGAATATATAATTTTTTTGTTAACATTTTTTTATTGTTCAGTGCGTTTCGTGTGATGAGAGGTTTTTATTCATTTTATGAGTAGTAAAAAGAAAGTTAAAGATCACAAAGATAAGAAAGTCAAAAAAGATAAAAGAGATAAAAAAGAGAAAAAATACGTTTATATTCTTCTTACAAGAACTGAGACTGTTCCTTCGAAGGTTATTCATTTCTTCAAGAGAATGCCGTATGTGCATGTTTCCATAGCTCTTGATGAGGAGCTTGATGAGCTGTACAGCTTTGCGAGAAAGAAGATCAACAATCCTTTCCGCTGCGGTTTTATCGATGAAGATATCACAACAGGAATATTCGGAAGAGACACAGAGACTAAATGCAAGGTCATGCGTCTTAGGATGACTGATGAGCAGTATCAGGAGCTTAAGGCTTCCATAGAAGTATTTAAGGAAAACAGGGAAAAGTATAAATATAATTATCTTGGCGTGCTTCTTATCTATTTCCACCGTGGATTTGAGCGAAAGTATAAATGCTTCTGCTCAGAATTCGTTGATAAGGTGCTTAAGATGAGCGGAATCGATCTTTTTAACAAGAAGTCAGAGAGAGTAATACCTGATGATTTCAGGACCTGTGACAAGCTTGAGACCACCTATGAGGGCAAGCTTACCTCATACAGGGACTATCTTCACAGAAATGTAATACTGGCAGATAATTTATCAAAATGAGTATGAAGATTTATCAGGAAGGAAGCGACCTTGTCGTTTCCGGTATAGAAAGCTTTAACTTAAGAGAAAGTTTGGAATGCGGTCAGTGCTTTAATTTCGTCAGATTGGATCAAAGCACTGACGATTCTTTTTGTGTATACAGGATCATTGCCGGCGGCAGGGTCCTTTTTGTATGCGAAAAATCCGGCAAGGAATCCGGGGAGGAATATAAGCTTATATTCAAAAATACTGAAATGTCGGATTATTATGATTACTGGGAGAATTTTTTTGATCTAAGGACTGACTACAGCAATATTAAAAAAAGCATCATTAAAGGTTCACCTGAGCTTTCTAAGGTGATTGAAGAAAACTCCGGTATAAGGCTTCTTAATCAGGATTTCTTTGAAACGCTTATATCATTCATCATTTCCCAGAATAAGCAGATCCCGCAGATCAAGGCGGTTGTAAGGAATATATCAGAAATGGCCGGGGATAAGGCTGCAGAAAATGCTGCCAATGCATGTGATGAAGAAATCTGTAAAATGACCGGCTGTAAGGCGGCTGAGCTTCCGGGTGAGGCGTATCTCTTCCCGACGGTTGAGCAGCTGATGAAGCTTTCGGAGGATGATATCAGAGTCTGCAAGGCGGGCTTTAGAGCGCCGTATATAAGAGATGCTGTGGAAAAGGTCTACAGCGGCGATATAAGCTATGAAAAGCTTATGAAAATGTCTACTGATGAAGCAAGAGAATCACTTATGACCATTAAGGGCGTGGGAGAGAAGGTGGCTAACTGCGTTCTTCTCTACAGCCTTGGAAGAAGAGAAGCTTTCCCTGTGGATGTATGGATGAAACGTATCATGGAGCATCTGTATTTTCATCAGGATACAGACAAGAAGATCATAGAAAAATACGCTTATGACAAGTTCGGAGAGCTGGCCGGTTATGCCCAGCAGTATCTTTTTATCTATGGAAAAGATAATTTGAAGAAATAAACGGCAAAAAATAACAAATATTTCACTTTTTAGGGTTGATTTTTAATAATAATAAGTTATAATGAATAATGTGTTAGCACTCAGAGTGAGTGAGTGCTAAAAATTAAATCAATAGGAGGAATATGAAAATGAAGATTTCACCACTTGGCGACAGAGTAGTACTTAAGTCAGCAGAAGTAGAAGAGACAACAAAGTCAGGTATCATACTTACAGGAAATTCAAAAGAGAAGCCTGTTTATTCAGAGGTAGTTGCTGTAGGCCCTGGAGCTGTTGTAGACGGCAAGAAGGTTCCTATGGAAGTTAAAGTAGGACAGAAGGTAATCTATTCAAAGTATGCCGGAACAGAAGTTAAGTTTGGCGATGATGAGTTTACTATCGTAAGGCAGGGAGACATCCTCGCTGTAGTTGAATAGTAAGAATTACCGGTTTTAATAAAACTTATGATGCCGGAAGGTATCATTTATAAAGACGAAAAAGTAACGATCCATAAGAATTATCTATGGTCGTAAGGAGGATAAATTAAAATGGCAAAGGAAATCAAATACGGAGCTGAAGCAAGAAAGGCTCTTGAGGCTGGCGTTAATCAGCTTGCAGATACAGTCAGAGTAACACTCGGACCAAAAGGAAGAAATGTAGTTCTTGATAAGTCATACGGCGCACCACTCATCACAAATGATGGTGTTACTATCGCTAAGGAGATCACACTTGATGATCCATTTGAGAACATGGGAGCACAGGTTGTTAAGGAAGTTGCTACAAAGACAAATGATGTAGCAGGTGACGGTACAACAACAGCTACAGTTCTTGCACAGGCTATGATCAACGA
>ONVE01000267.1 GCA_900321215.1 uncultured Eubacterium sp.
ATACTGCTGCTGAGATGCCTGATACTGCTGCTGAGATGCCTGATACTGCTGCTGTCCGTATCCCATCTGAGATGCAGGAACGCCCTGACTACTGTAGCTCTGCTGCGGCTGGCTGTAAGACTGCTGCGCATAATTTGCTTGCTGGTCATAATAACTTTGCTGCATTCCGGCGTTTGCAGCCTGACCCGCTCCCTGGGGCTGCTGAACCGGTTCCTGCTTCTTACCGCAGGCAGCACAGAATTTTGCCCCTTCTTCAAGTTCTGTACCACAGTAAATACATTTACTCATTTTCTCTACTCTCCTTTTTCATTTAATACTTTAAGCTTTGTTCTGATACGCACCAAAGCATTATTTACTGATTTTTCATTTTTGCCAGTTTCCTGAGATATCTCGGAATATGAGAGTCCCTTCAGATACAGTTCAAGTATCTTCTTCTCGAATGAACTCAGCTTCTCTTCTATCTCACGGAAGATCTCATCTCTCTTCTCCTCGGCAAGAACTATATTCTCCGGATTATCAAAGTCCGAATCTCCGGCAATATCGGAAATCTCTCCCGATCCGTCCTCAGAATAAAATGAAACATACGAATTAAGCGGTGTATGCTTCTTTCTGTTATATGATGTTATCGCAGTTCTCACCTGACGCCTTACGCAAATGGTAGCAAACGTACTGAAAACAGCATATTTTTCCGGCTCATAGCCTCTTATAGCTTTGACAAGTCCGATCATTCCCTCCTGAAGAAGGTCGTCACTGTCAGCGCCTACGATAAAAAGAAATCTGATCTCCTTTCTGACAAGTCTGCTGTACTTTTTAAGCAGATAGCCCTCCGCATCGGCATCATCCTTTGCGGCTGTAACAAGCTCCGCATCAGTCATAGCGGAATAATCTTTCATTTTATGCCCCCGTCCTTTGTCTTACAACTTCAAATGCGAGCACCCCTGCCGCAACTGAAGCGTTAAGCGAATCAATATCTCCCTTCATTGGTATTGATACGATAAAATCACACTTTTCCTTCACAAGTCTTGAAACGCCGCTGCCCTCATTTCCAACAACAAGGCCAAGCGGTCCTTTGAGATTACATTTATACATAGATTCGCCGCCCATATCAGCGCAGGCGAACCACAATCCCTTTTCCTTAAGCTCATCGATTGTCTTTGATATATTAGTTACCTTAACAACCGGTGTATGATATACCGCACCGGCAGACGCTCTGACAGCTGTTGAGGTAAGTCCTGCAGCTCTGTGCTTCGGAATTATAACCCCGTGAGCACCCGCAAGATTTGCAGTTCTTATGATCGCACCGAGATTGTGCGGATCCTCTATCTCATCGAGCAGGATTATGAACGGATCCTCGCCCTTATCAGCCGCCTTCTTAAAGATATCGTCTATCTCAGCATATGTATATTCAGAACAATACGCGATAACTCCCTGGTGCCTTCCGGACTCGGACATCTGATCAAGTCTCTGCTTTGATACAAAAGAATAAATAATATTCTTTTTCTTTGCCTCTCTGATGATAGTCGAGATCGAGCCGTCTGAGATCCCTTCCTGGATAAATATCTTCTCAACCGTTCTTCCCGAACGAAGAGCTTCTGTTACGGCATTTCTTCCTTCTGCAAGACTGCTGTCAGAAGACTCAGCTGTCTCCTCACCGTCTCTTTCACTGTCTGCCGCCTTATCCTTAAGATCATCGTCAGACCTTTCCGAAAAGCCGTCTCTGTCCTTTCTTCTGCCGCCCTTATCGCCGTATTTTTTACCGGCAAATTTATTATCACTGTATTTTCTGTCAGCGCCATTCTTACCGCTGAATTTCTTATCGTTATATTTCATTTTTAGAAAAACCCGCCTTTTCCAAAGCTCTGTCAGCAAAGTATCTTAATCTGTCCATATCACCCTTAAGATAAAGATAACCAAGGACAGCCTCAAAACCGGTAGCTTTCTTATATTCTCCCATAGTTGCATTTTTTGCTTTTGTATGGACTGCGGAATTACGGCCTCTTCTGTAGACATCCGACTCTGTCTCGGTAAGAACGCCTTCTTCAGACATCTCGTCAATGAGAGCCGCCTGATTGACAGCCTTAACTATTCCACTGACCACCTTATGATATTTTTCCGTTGACATATTTGATCTTCTGACAAAATAGTCCTTAATGAGAAGATCAAATATACTGTCGCCGATGTATGCCAGCGCAAGTCCGGAATACTTCCTAACTACGGCGTCTCCTGACTCAGCGTCGGAGAATATCATCATATTCTCTTCCATTTTACTCCTTCTCTGGTATCCTTAAGCTCGATACCCATAGCAAGAAGCTTGTCACGGATCTCATCAGCCTTTGCAAAATTCTTATCCTTTCTTGCCTGCTGTCTCTCGGCGATAAGTGCTTCTACCTCGCTGTCAAGATCATCATCCTTCTTCTCGAGTATGATTCCGAGAACCTCTGCAAGTACGGATAACTCCTTATAAAGTGCCTCTGCAAGTGCCTTTGAAGAAGCTGAATTTACATTTGTATTTACATACTTAACATATTCAAAAATGACTGAAACTGCATCAGCTGTATTAAGATCGTCATCCATGGCAGCCTCGAATTTCTCAACATAAGGCTTAATTCCATCGATAACCTCCTGCTCGCCTGCCTGAAGCTCTGCTGGAGCTGCAGCATTTGCAATAACGTCTCTAAGCTTCTCAGCTGATGTAAGGATTCTCTCAAGTCCGTTCTTCGCAGCTATGATAAGATCCTCTGAGAAGTTAAGCGGACTTCTGTACTGAGCTGAAAGCATAAAGAATCTTACGACCTGAGGATCATATTTCTCGCAGATCTCTCTGACTGTGAAGAAGTTTCCGAGTGACTTGCTCATCTTCTCATTATTGATCCTGAGGAATCCGTTATGCATCCAGTATCTTGCGAACTCTGCATCATTTGCAGCTTCACTCTGAGCTATCTCATTCTCATGATGAGGGAAGATAAGATCCTCTCCGCCCGCATGGATATCGATAGTTCCTCCGATATATTTCTTGGACATTACTGAGCATTCAAGATGCCAGCCCGGACGGCCATTGCCCCAAGGTGAACTCCATGACGGCTCGCCCTCCTTCTTAGGCTTCCAGAGAACGAAATCAAGGTTATCCTCCTTCTCATCCTCTCCGCTTACCTTAAGCTGGTGCGCATCATCTCTGTGTCCTGATTCAAGTTCATCTATATTCTTATGTGAAAGCTTTCCGTAATCCTTAAAGCTTCTGGTTCTGAAATATACAGTACCATTCTTCTCGTAAGCATGCTCCTTATTGATGAGTGTATTAACCATATCGATCATGTCAGGAATTTCCTTTGTTGCCTGAGGATGGGTTGTTGCAGGACGCACATTAAGAGCCTTCATATCCTTCTTGCATTCTTCGATGTACTTCTCTGAAATGACGGTTGAATCGACATTATCCTGAATAGCGCGCTTAATGATCTTATCATCCACATCAGTGAAATTTGAAACATAATTAACCTCATATCCCTTATACTCAAGATATCTTCTGAGTGTATCGAATACGATCATTGGTCTTGCATTTCCGATATGGATATAATCATAAACTGTAGGTCCGCATACATAGATACCAACCTTACCCGGAGTTATCGGAACAAATTCTTCTTTTCTTCTTGTTAAAGTATTAAAAATCTTCATATTTCTTTCCTGACCTTTTTATAATCCTTAAAATTTACTATTTATCCTTAAGCTTCTTAAGCTTTAATTTGATTATCCTTCTGACGCTTTCATTGATCCTTTCCTCAGTGATGCTTCCTGACTCAACAGCTGACTTAATACCATCGACAGCTCCTGAAAGGTTTGCAGGCATCAGCATTATATCAATTCCTGCCTCAACACAGTTTACGGCAGCATCTGCGCTCGAATAAATATTCGCGATAGCACCCATTTCAAGTGCATCGGTTATTACAACGCCCTTAAAGCCAAGCTTATTTTTAAGCTCTTCAGTAACCATCGTATATGAAAATGAAGCCGGCAGTCCGTCTACGCCGGTCATCGTAAGATGACCAACCATTACAAAGTCTGCGCCTGCATCGATACCGCTTTTAAAAGCGAGCAGCTCTTCCTGCTCCAGCTCCTCTATACCTTTTGTTACATAAGCCGCTCCGCTGTGACTGTCCTGACTCGTATCACCATGTCCCGGAAAATGCTTCAGCGAACATAAAACACCGCCGTCATTAAAGCCCTTAACCGCTGCCGCAACAAGCTCAGCAGTCTGTTCAAAATCATCACTGTAGGCTCTTTTGCCGATAACAGTATTATCATAGTTAGACCATGTATCCGCTACCGGAGCAAAATCCAGATTGAATCCGAACTGCGATATATCTTCAGCTATGGTCCTTGCATTATTATATGCTGTCTCGGTTCCTTCATCCTTATATTCATACATATTGCTGAAGGTGGTCGTTCCCAGCTCATCTGCGCATCTTGCAACCATTCCTCCCTCTTCATCAACTGATACGAAGAAAGGAAGTCCGTTTATCTCCTTTGCATAGCTCTTCATATTACTGATCATCTCAGTTGTCTGCTCTCTGCTTTCGAGATTTGATGCAAAATAAATGATTCCCGCAACAGGATAATCATTAAGACAGGCCTTGGTTGCTTCACCCGCGGCGGTACACGTCTCGTATCCTGTAAGTTCCTCCGGTGTTACTATAAACATCTGACAGATCTTTTCGTGAAGAGTCATACCCTTAAGAATTTCCTCAACCTGTCTGTCTAGCTCTTCATCCTCTGATTTAACAGCTGTCTCTGTAGTACTTATCTCTTCCGAAGAAGTATCATCCGTTTTATCGGTTATCTTTTCAGAGGAAGCTCCTGAA
>ONVE01000265.1 GCA_900321215.1 uncultured Eubacterium sp.
GCAAGCTTTATAAGTTCCTCACATCTTGCAAGGTCATTATATGTCAGTGCATCGTAATTCCTGAAATGCTCGATATATGCGGAAATGTCAATATTATCGAAGCTTCCATCCGTGCCGGGAGCATCATATTCATACTGATCAAAATTATTTACCACGAAGGTACATTTGCCCGAAGCCACCACGGAAATAAGCTCCGCAAAGCCCGTTGTTGCAGCATACTGATGTCTTCCCTGCCCGGTCACAACAAGTATCTGATCAGCCTTCTCGATAAGATAACTATTCAGCTTGTTCATCACGCTTTCGGTATCAACAATGATAATATCATACACCCCAGCGGCTCTGATTGCTTCAATGATCCTGATGTATGTCTCATCGGAAATACCTGAATTCTCGGAAATGCCTGTACGTCTCAGCTCCGGAATATAATCAAAATCCGAATGAACAACGTATTTCTCAACATCAGCATATCCAATACAGCCGGAAATATTTGATACATCAGTTCTCGTCTTCTCCTTCATCAGAAAACTGAAATTCTGATAAGAAGATGTGCAGATATAAAGCACCTTCCTGGCATCCTTGGAAATGATCCTGCTAAGACCTAATGCAACTGTTGTCTTACCGGCTCCTCCGGTTGCAGAATGAACCATAAGAATTCTTGTCTTTCCCGAAGGTCTTAGACTGCTTTCCGCCTTCTTTGGTTCTATATTCGGCTTTACGCTTTCGGCGCTTTCACCGGCATTTTCATTATTTACTGTATTTTCATTTGCAGCCTTGATAAGCTTTTCTCTGGCCGCAGCCTCTCCCTCAATGAATTCCTGAGGGAATCTGATAAGAAAATCGCTGTGTCCAATTCTCAGAACGTCCTTATCAGATATATATCTTGCCTCGCCGCTATTTAGCCTAGCCCCGTTTACAAATGTACCATTGGCGCTTCCGAGATCAATTACTGCCACCCTGTTGCCTACCTGCGAAATCTTGCAGTGAGTTCTGCTGACCGCCGTCTCAAGTACCGCATAATCAGCGCTGTCAGGGCTTCGTCCTATAACAAAATTGTCTTTATTTATTACAAATTCAGGAATCTCACCGTTAAGATTCTCAAGTCTTATCCTTGGCATCAGTGTACCTGCAAGATATCCTGTGTGTCCCTGCTCATTGTTCATCTGGCGCATTTTCTCACTCAGCTGTGGAACAGAGTTTGCCGCCTTTGAAGAAGGAACCACAAGCTCACCTTCAGGTTCTTTACTCTGGGCAGGTGCATTTACTGTATTCTGAGTCAGAACTGTCGCTTCGGCTGCTGCGGACGGTTTCGGTGCCGGTGCAGCATCTCCATTTTCGAAAAGCGAAGCCTTCTGTATCATATCCATCACATTTCCGCCCATCATGCTGTAAAGCATTTCAAGCGTAACACTGCTGTCAGAAAGCGTTCTCACAAAGCCTTCACTCTTCGGGCTGCGGATTCCCGGAATATTTGTAATGATACTCGCAAATGCATTCCTCATATCCATCTCGAAGCCGTCGGCTTTATCATTTGAATCCATCGGAACATATGTAACCCTGATGCTTCCGTCGGTTTCGCTAAGGAATATCTTATTCAGAGAAACGATGATATGTCCTGCATTAAGTCCCTTGCAATTCTTGACCATTATCACCACTCCGAAGAATTCCTTCAGAATGTTGATGAACGCATCGTCATTTAAGGTTCCTATCCTGTCTGAAACAGGCACAAAGCCTGCAGCAGCGTAATACAAGGAGTTGTGACCATTGTAGCTGCCATACATGCATTTTATAAAAACGTCATTTTCCTTTTCAGCTGCCAGCTTATATTCATCACCCGATAAAAGATCTTCCCTGTTTATCAGATAAACAAAATCCCTGCCTGCTGCGAGTTCTGAAATACTGCCATCAAGTAACACTCCGTTCAAGGTCATCATGCCTCCTTCTACCTATATTTTAAAATGAAATACTTATTCAAGAATAACCATTTGATTATATCACTTTGCTTTTTTCTCTGCAACTGCCGGGACACATATCTTCCAACAATCTTGATACCATTTTCATCATACAGTGTTTTGCCGCCAATATCAGCAGTAGTATCCATATCTGAAAATGA
>ONVE01000264.1 GCA_900321215.1 uncultured Eubacterium sp.
CTGCTCCGTAGAATCATCAAAGAGCTGCTCTGAGAATTGCTTTGAGTATTGCTCTGAAAACTGATAAGGAAAGCTGTATTTTTTAGGTTTAGTTAACGTAACATTTTTATTGTTAACAAAACGTACAAGCTTCTCTTCATTTCCCTTAAGCTTGACCTCTGCAGAGACATTGTAGTGCACATTATCCTTTTTTCTTGCATCTACAGATCTTCTGACTATCTTAAGATCAGTATACTCATTATGCTTTAAGAGCTTATCTATATTTTTTTTAATGTCTTCCGTGGTATAGTCCGGCGGAAGGTTTATATTATCTATTCTTATCATGATCTTCCTGCTTTTCTACCGCTTATTATCGCAAACATAAGGTTATAACCGCCGCATTTTCCGGCAACATCCACTGCTTCTCCCGCAGCGTAAAGACCGGGAACGCCTTTAACTCTCATATCCTCGGGGTTGATCATAGATGTAAGTATTCCACCCTTTGTGACCTGAGAATGCTCATAGCCATAAAGCTGTTTAAATGTAAATTCCAGCTTTGCTGCGGACTTATACAGCTTAACTGCAGCATCCTCCGGTGCGTCATTCAGCTTTGTTTTGGTACTGTATCCGCATTTTACGGAAATGATATATTCCGCGAGCTTATCATTTAGATATCCATTCATAAATGCATGCAGCGACCTCTGCGGATCACTTTTCTTAAGGCGTCTGAAGCTTCTTACAAACTCTTCTTCAGAGATGCCATTTAAGGTATCAAGATAAAGCTTTTCAGGCTCATAATATGACATATTGAATATTACTATTCCTGAAAGTCCGTAATCGGTAAACTGTACCTCGCCGTACTCTTCGATAAGTTTACCATCTGCGTAAATGCTGACATTTGCACCTGTTCTTACGCCTGCGAGGCAGGTAAGATCCTCTTTCGTTATCACAGGACATAACATAGGCTTTGCAGGGGCTGTTTTAAGCCCGAGATCTGCGTAAAGCCCTGTGGCTGTATTTTCATCTATTGCACCAAGCGAAGGCATTGAGAAGCCTCCTGTTGCTATTATAAGCTTATCTGCGCTTAGAAGTGCTTTGCCGTTTTTATGGATTATATATCTTCCGTCCTTAATCTCTATATGGTCTACAGCTGTATTTAAAAGTATTTCAGCGCCTAAGAATCTAAGTCTGTCAAGAAGCGCCCAGACAACTGTAGAGGCTTGTCCGGACCTTGGATAGTAATATCCGGACTTTGATACGCATTCAACTCCCAGCTCCTTCATAAAGTCGATAACCTCTTTGTAAGGCTCATCACCGAGAATTTCAGCAGCAAAGCTGCTATCGTAATAACAACAAAAAGCCATATGCGAATTGGCAATGTTGCATTTACCATTGCCTGTTGCATACAGCTTCATACCAGCCTTTTTATTCTTATCTACAATAATCACCTTGTGCCCGCGCTCTGCAGCAGCTGTCCCTGCGGACAGCCCTGCAGCACCGGCACCGATTATACATACATCATAATGATCCATTTTATATACCATTTATTCCCAGGTTACACGGTCGCTATCCTTAGTATCAAAATACTCTACACAGGTCTTGCCAGGGTTAAGAAGAAGCGGTGAACCATCCTCTGTATAGAATTTTGTTACGCTGTAATCATTACTCTTCTCCCACTTGATAGGAATGATCTTTCCGTCTGTTGCATAGTAGCCTGTTCCGCTTCCGTTAAGAGCAACGTCGTTGTAGCTTCCGTCAGGCATTGGAGTTACTATAGAGAATACAACAAGGATGTTCTTGAATGTGAGCTGCTCACCTGTCTGATCATCAATGTGAGCCTGTCCATATTCAAATCTGTTGTAAAGCTTTGTCTTAGAGTCATACTCAAAGTATGGCTTTGTAAATGAATTATATCTGCAGGTAACAGTCTCTGCCTTCTCACCCTTTGCAAGAGGAGTATCCTCAGCATTGAATGAATAAATCTTCTCATAATCTGAATTATGTGTTGTTCTGTAGCCATGAGATGCGATAGAGCTGTCGATACCGTCTGTATCGATATAGCAGTTATGAGGTGCTTCTCTGTCGCTTGTTCTGTAGAATACGCCCTCATAGATACCATCTACGTCATCTACGCTGAAGTCTTTGATGGCAGCCTTGCCGTATGTAGAACCACCTACATGAACAAGTATTCCGTCGTGCTCAAAACACTTCATTACAAAATACTGTCTTGCACTTCTGATAGAACCGATCTTATCAAGTTCTGAGTAATCAGAGTAAAGTGCAAGGAGTCTTGTGATACCGCCCTCGCATGTCATTTCATATACGATATCAGCCTTGCCGATACCTGAATGAGGCCAGCATACATCAATATTATTTATCATAACGCCGATAGGTCTCTTTGCATTTTCCTCAGGAGTGATCCACTCACCTGTGAGGTCGCTCTGAACCAGGCCTTTATGCTTTTCGTCTTCAGTTGTAAGCTTCTCTGTAGTCGCTAACTTTGTGGAAGCCTCCTCTGTGGTCTCTTTTTCAGTTGTTTCGCTTGTTGCTTCTGTTGTAGGAGCTGCTGTTGTTTCCTTGTCCTTCTTCTTGCTTCCGCATCCTACGCAAACCAGAAGTATAAGTGCTGTAACCAGTATTCCAGAAAAAATCCTCTTATTCATAATCTCTCGTATATCCTTTCTGTATAAGTATTTTTTCCTGTAACTCCTCCATCACTCTTCTTTCCTCATCTTCCATGTGATCATATCCAAAGAGGTGAAGCATGCTGTGAGAAGTGAGAAATGCTATCTCACGCTTTGGACTGTGCCCATATTCCTCAGCCTGGCTGTAAACCTTGTCGATAGATATAACTATATCTCCAAGAAGCAGATTTCCTGTTTCAGCATTGAAGTAATCATAGGTATTTTCTTCAACGAGAGAAAAGTCTCCCGGCTTCGGGAAATCCAGCATTGGAAATGATAACACATCGGTTGCTTTATCGATATCTCTGTTCTCCTTATTGATGAGTCTTATCTCCTCATCTCCGGTAAGCAGGACATTTACCTCTGCTTCATAGGGACATTCGATGAAGTCGCAAGCGTATTCAATAACATCTCTTATTATATCACAGAATTCGTCAGGAACAATTAATTTTCCTTCATATTCTGAATCGATATTTATGATCATAATAATCCTCCGGATCACTGCCTGTTGTGGTCTGCCTTCTTATAGGCAGCCTTCTTGTCATAGGCGTCATAAGCTTCAACAATCTTCTGTACAAGCGGATGTCTAACAACGTCCTTACTTGTAAATTCACAGATACTGATACCCTCGATATTTTTAACTACCTTAAGAGCTATCTCAAGACCGGATTTTGTATTTGAAGCAAGATCCTTCTGTGTCAGGTCGCCTGTAATGATAGCCTTTGAACCAAAGCCTATTCTTGTAAGAAACATTTTCATTTGTGATGGGGTTGTATTCTGAGCCTCGTCAAGAACGATAAATGCATTGTCAAGTGTACGTCCTCTCATATATGCAAGAGGCGCCACCTCTACAAGTCCTTTCTCCATGTTCTTCATGAACTGCTCTGCTCCCATGATCTCGTATAAAGCATCATAAAGGGGACGCAGATATGGATCGATCTTGCTCTGAAGGTCACCCGGAAGAAATCCGAGTTTTTCGCCGGCTTCGATGGCCGGTCTTGTGAGAATTATCCTCTCCACTTCATTTTTCTTGAAGGCAGAGATTGCCTTGGCCATAGCAAGGTAGGTTTTACCGGTTCCTGCAGGACCGGTACCGAAGATTATCATATTGTTATCGATAGCATCGATATATTTCTTCTGGCCGAATGTCTTGGCCTTTACAGGACGTCCATTTACTGTGTGGCAGATTATATTTCTGTCAAGGGAAGATACGTCCTCACTGCTTTTTTCTTTAACAAGAGAAATGATATAGTCCAGCTTCTGCTCGTCAACTGTGCCTCCGCTCGAAAGAAGCTTAAGCATTTCATTTATAACGTATGCAGCATTCTTTGTACCGTTTTCGGTGCCGCTGAGAATAAGAGAACCGCCTCTCTGGACATAGTCTATCCCGAAGGTCCTCTCAAGC
This sequence comes from uncultured Eubacterium sp., assembly GCA_900321215.1. Taxonomy (GTDB): domain Bacteria; phylum Bacillota; class Clostridia; order Lachnospirales; family Lachnospiraceae; genus Eubacterium_Q. The sequence goes on from ONVE01000264.1 coordinate 4,069, forward strand.
TTTCTGATATTTACATCAAAGTTTCCGAAGATACTCTGGATATAATTATCAGGTATATTCATTTCAAGTCTTTTTTCATTTTCAGATTCTGTCATATTAATACCAATTATTTATTAATAACAAATCTAAATATCATCATTGCAGCGAACATAGCAGCGCCGATAAGAACGCAGATGATAGTTCCTCTGAGTCCTGCCTTGAAAACCTTGATCTTTGAGATGAAAAGGAAGGCTGTGATAAGGGCTACTACAAAATATGCAAGAGTGATATCCATCTTTGTAATATACTGAAGAAGCATTACAAATGGGAAGATAAGAGCTGAGTTGGTTACAGGAAGACCGTCATAGTACTTTCTAGGGCCTTCATTTGCGTTGATTCTCTCCTCTTCTGTTACATTGTAATAAGCAAGTCTTATAAGTGAGCATAAAACATAAAATACAAGGATAGCATTTAATGCTATATGGATGATAGCTGATCTTACTGAACCGTCGTAGATATTAAGTGTATCACGAAGGTAAGGTGATGTCTTAATAAGTGCTGATCCTATACATGCAGGAAGCATACCGAAGGCAACTATATCCGAAAGGGAATCCAGATGCATTCCGTACTTTGTCTCCTTAGGAGTTCTGTCCTTCTTGGTTCTTGCAACCTTACCGTCAAACGCATCGCAAAAGCCGCTGAACATAAGGAAAAATATACCTATGAACGGATGACCATGACCACTGAGCGATACTATGATACCAGTACCTGCAGACACCAGTGACATATATGTAAGAATCATCGTATAATCATAATAACCTATCATTTAACTTTCTTCCTCCTGCTAACTAAGATAAATTTCAAAAGCGTCAGTATTCCGCATAAAAATACACAAGCATAAAATGATATCGTACGGCTGAGCAGCTCAAGATTTACTGCATGCCTTGCATCGAAAAGGCTCTTATAGCCATCGATCATGATGTAATCTGTAATTCCTATCGCACCAGGGATAGGTATAACATATGCTCCTATTATAACAAATATCTGAATAGAAACAACCTTGCCAACGTCTGCCGCAAGATTTCCTGTAGCAAGATAAACAAATACGCTGACCGCAATAAGAGAACATCTCATTAGAAGATTGTAAATGAGCGGGATGAAGAGCTTCTTGGACTTGCCTGAGATCATGGCAGCCACCTCTCTGTATTCATCCATTTTCTTATTTATCTTCTCTATCTTATGATCTACATTTTTAACAAAGCGAAGTTTTCCAAGGAACCTTACAAATTTGCTGCATATCCTCTCGAGAAGAGTTTCCTTCTTGATAAGCAGATAGAAGAAAAGCGCAAGCAGTATCTGTATCAGTATTCCAAAGATTATAAAGAATCTGGATAAGCCGCCAAAACGTAGTATCGTCTTCGGATTTATGGCAATATCCACAAGACCCATTATAACAAGGGAAAATGTATAAAGAAATGTATTAACGATAAGGACTATGGTAGTGACCATAAGAGGTATGCCGTCCTTACTCATAAAGTAGCCGCACGCAGGCTGACCTCCCGTTGCAGAAGGCGTTATAGCAGAAAAATACAGATCTCCGGAAGCATAAAAATAATTCGACATAAACCCTGTTCTGTAGCCGAATATCTGTAGTATTGATTGTAATGCAAGAGCTTCAAATCCAATATACATGAATACGGAAATGAACGCACCAATAATAAAGCTTATCTTGGCACCCGCGATAAACTCGGAAAATTCTTTTAAAGAAAAGCTTTTATTCTGCTGCATTATTGCCCAAACGCTTAGTGCAGCTATGACAAGAAATAAAATAGGCCATAGCAGCTTATTTTTTTTATCTTTATTCATTTTTCCAACCTCACAAACGTTTACATTTTATCATACTAATAAGGGTATGTCAAAATATTTGTGAGTATACAGTGAATCACTTTATCAGGCACATTTCGGGCAGAATCTGAATGCACTTTGTACATGATCTGAATGCACTTTGGGCAGGATCTGAATACACTTTGGGCAGGATCTTAATACACTTTGTACAAGTATTTTATAGGCGTGAGTAGGTGAATTGAGGCAGAAAAAGCATTAAAAAAGGACCCTTCTATTGAAAGGTCCTTATATAGTCATAGTATGAAACTATTTGAATTTACGCTTTCTTGCAGCTTCAGACTTCTTCTTACGCTTTACGCTTGGCTTTTCGTAATGCTCTCTCTTGCGGATCTCCTGCTGAATTCCGGCCTTTGCACAGTTTCTCTTAAATCTTCTAAGAGCGCTGTCGAGAGTCTCATTCTCTTTAACTACTACGCTTGACATTTTTCCACCCTCCCTCCAGTTGTGAGATGATTTTGTGCATAACAACTGATTGGGTCAATCAAAAATTGCACTAGATTGTTATATCATATATTTTAGCTATAGTCAACCGCTTTTTTTAGTTTCAGAAAAATAACTGAATAAGTAAATTTTCTAGTTGATAACAGCACTTTCGTACTGAGCCATATCAAGGTTTAGAAGCTCTACTATCCTGCGTTCGTCGGAAGCGTCAAAATATGAATTATGAGTTTCTTTGTAGTTCTCTATCATCATATTTAGAACTCCCTCAACAGTATAACCCTTCTTCAGTCTTCCTGTTCTTAAGCATTCAGTCTGCTTAGGGATAAATTTATTATACTGGCGGTAGGCAGCTATCTTCATGATATCAACCCATTTATAGTCTGCAAGCTCCGGAAGATTTTTATAATCAGTAAAGGCATCATAGGCAAAGATATAATCAATTGATTTCTTCTTAAAAAGTGCCTTGATATCTTTAATGACCTTTTCACGAGACATTGTCATGGTCTTATCATCAGGAACATCATACAGTGCATTTGAATATGTACCTCCCACCTCATATTCAGGCGAGATAATATAATACCTTGAAGCTATCTCCTTCTTGGTATCACCTTCTGCTATAACAACTCCGATAGACATTACTTCATCGTTATAATTTGTTTCTGTATCAATTACCGCAAATCTCATAATATCATCCTCACTAATTAATTAAGCAAGCATTGACTTTACTTCTTCTACTCCGGCTGAAAGTGCGTCTTCGATCTTGGATGCATCCTTACCACCGGCCTGAGCCATGTTAGGACGTCCGCCACCGCCGCCTCCTACGATAGGTGCGATCTTCTTGATGATATTTCCGGCATGAACTCCTGCTGATACAGCATCATCAGAAGCCATAACAAGAAGATTTACCTTGTCGCCGTTATCTGAAGCAATGATAACAACAGATTTACCAAGCTTTGCCTTATACTCGTCACCAAGGTTTCTCATGGAATTTACGTCTGCATCCTTAAGTGCAACCTTAAGGACCTTTGTATCTCCTACTGAAACAGCATTTGCAAGGCTGTCTCCTGCAGCATCCTTTGCGATCTTATCTTTAAGCTTCTTGTTCTCTGCTGTAAGTGTCTTGATCTCTGCAAGGAGTGCTTCAATCTTCTCCTCAAGCTTTGCAGGCTCTGTCTTTGCAGCAGCTGCAGCCTTAAGAAGTCTTTCCTCTGTCTCTTTATAATAATTCAGTGCGCCTTCGCCTGTAAGAGCCTCGATACGTCTTACACCTGAAGAGATACCAGCTTCTGAAACTATCTTGAAGATTCCAATGGAAGAAGTATTTGATACATGAGTACCGCCGCAGAACTCCTTAGAGAAGTCGCTCATAAGTACTACTCTTACTGTCTCGCCGTACTTTTCACCGAAGAGGGCCATAGCACCTGTCTTCTTTGCTTCCTCGATAGTCATTACCTTGGTCTCAACAGGAAGTGCTTCAGCTATCTTCTCATTTACGATTTTTTCTACTTCACTGATCTCCTCAGCGCTCATAGCCTGGTTGTGAGAGAAGTCGAATCTGAGTCTTCCTTCTGATACAAATGAACCCTTCTGCTCTACATGATCGCCAAGAACAGTCTTAAGAGCCTTCTGAAGAAGGTGTGTAGCTGAGTGGTTCTTGCAGATAAGTCCTCTTCTCTGGCTGTCTACTGTAAGAGTTGCGATATCTCCTACATTTATCTCGCCTGACTCAACATAACCGTGATGAGCGATCTTATCACCTGCAACCTTTGTAGTATCCTGAACAATAAATGTACCATTAGCGGTCTTGATCACGCCTGTATCGCCTATCTGACCACCCATAGTAGCATAAAATGGAGTTGATGCAACGATAACCGCGCCATTTGCACCCTCAGTAAGCTTATCCTCAACAGTACTTACAACCTTCTCTGTACCGTCTGCTGAAGTAAGTGTGTTAAGTGTAAGTGCAAGTATCTTGTCATCCTTCTCTAACTTGTCATAGCCGTCAAACTCTGACTTGATATCAAGAGAAAGCTGCTCAAATACTGTCGCATCAGCACCCATGTAATTGGTAACCTTACGTGCATTACGTGCTGTAGTCTTCTGTATCTCCATGCACTCCTTGAACTTTTCCTCATCTACAGAAAGGTTGTCCTCTTCAAGGATATCCTTTGTAAGGTCAAGAGGGAAGCCATAGGTATCATGAAGCTTGAATGCCTTCTCGCCGTCAAGAACGGTTGAACCGCTCTCCTTAAGCTCTTTCTTATATTCAGCAAGGATCTCAAGGCCCTGGTCAATGGTCTTGTTGAAGCTTGCTTCTTCATTCTCAATAGTTGAGAAGATAAATGCTTTCTTCTCAAGAAGCTCAGGATATGCATCCTTTGAGTTCTCGATAACTGCTGCAACGATATCATTTAAGAATGCACCCTTGATACCAAGAAGCCTTCCATGTCTTGCAGCTCTTCTGATAAGACGTCTGAGAACGTATCCACGGCCCTCATTTGAAGGTGTGATACCGTCAGAAGTCATAAATGTTGCAGAACGCATATGGTCTGTTATAACACGGATAGATACATCAGATTCATACTTTGAACCATAAGCGATACCGGCCTTCTCTGACACCTTGTCACGGATAGCCTTGATAGTATCTACGTCGAAGATTGAATCTACATCCTGAACAACTACTGCAAGTCGCTCAAGACCCATACCTGTATCAATATTCTTATTCTGGAGAGTTGTGTAATTACCCTTGCCGTCATTTTCAAACTGGGTAAATACGTTATTCCAAACCTCCATATATCTGTCACAGTCGCAGCCTACAGTACAGCCAGGCTTACCGCAGCCATACTTCTCTCCACGATCATAGTAGATCTCTGAACATGGACCGCAAGGACCTGCGCCGTGCTCCCAGAAGTTATCCTCCTTGCCGAATCTGAAGATTCTCTCAGGAGCGATACCAACCTCCTTGTTCCAGATATCAAATGCTTCATCATCATCCTGGTAGATTGATGGATAAAGTCTTTCAGGATCAAGTCCTACTACCTCAGTAAGGAACTCCCATGACCACTTGATAGCCTCGTGCTTGAAGTAATCGCCGAATGAGAAGTTTCCGAGCATCTCAAAGAATGTACCGTGACGTGCTGTCTTACCAACGTTCTCGATATCACCTGTTCTGATACATTTCTGGCAGGTTGTCACTCTTCTGCGTGGAGGGATCTCCTGTCCTGTGAAATATGGTTTCAGCGGTGCCATTCCTGCATTTATAAGAAGCAGACTCTTGTCATTCTGAGGAACCAGCGAAAAGCTGTTCATCCTGAGATGTCCGTTCTTTTCTTCAAAATACGAGAGATACATCTCTCTTAACTCATTAACTCCGTACTTCTTCACTTACTACTTCCTCCTCAACAGTCTTCATATCCTTGGATTTTCTCCATTTTGTTCCCGCGATAAAACCAAGCACGGCCAGGATAAGGAAGACAACGTATTTTATTATATATGTTGCAAATTCTGTAAGTATTGCACTCATATTATGATCTCCTTTTTAATACAAAACGTACTGTCACTAAGTAAGGTAAATCTTTTTATCGTCTCTCAGCAAGCTCCTTGGTTATATCCTCCCATGTGGTTCCGCGTTCTGCCATAAGAACCATAAGGTGATATAAAAGATCTGAGATCTCATACTTCATTTCCTCAGGATCAGGATTCTTGGCTGCAATAACAACCTCTGTACATTCCTCTCCGACCTTCTTGAGGATCTTATCGATACCCTTGTCGAAAAGATAATTGGTATATGAACCCTCCTTCGGATTCTTCTTTCTGTCAGTGATGATATTAAATACATCATTGAATACAGTAAGAGGATTTGTATCGTTATATTCTTTACTTACAAGCGGAGTAAAGAAGCAGCTTCTGTTGCCGGTGTGGCAGGCTGCACCGATCTGTGAGACCTTTGCAAGGATAGTATCGTTGTCGCAGTCGATCGTAAGTGACTTAACGAACTGATAA
>ONVE01000261.1 GCA_900321215.1 uncultured Eubacterium sp.
ATACTGGTAAATGTAATCCGACAGATCCCATCTGTAGAGACGCCTTGTTGTATAATCAAGCACAATAGCCTGACGATAGGAGTCTGAAATAGTGTTTATCCCCTGATTAAGGCGTGATATGAGCTCTCGTCCTGCAGGCGTATCAGCCACGCCCACTCTGAAATCCATAGAAAACATAGCAGCAGGCTGCACAACAAGATCCGAATATGACGGCTTCTCAAGCACATAGCTCCACACATAGGTGTTATGAAGCAGTGCATCAACCTTACCCTTTCTAAGAGCCTTTACAGACGAATCCATATCCTCATAAAGCTGTATCGTAATTCCCGGATAAAGCTGCCTTACAGTATCCGCCACGCCTCCCTGAGATTTCAGCATTCCGACACGAAGCTCATTCAGCGGAGGAATCGTTTTGTTACCTCTGGTAAGAAGCGTAAATGTTGTCGTCATCAGATTATCCGAAACTATGGTTGTCCTTCCCGAAGTACTCGGAATCGGACTACCGAAAGGCATGACAACATCATACTCCGGGTTATCCAAAGCATCCTTTAAAGTTGCCTCTTTTATCTCGATAAACTCCGCCTCATACCCGGCATTATCGGCTGCAGTGCGCATCAGATCAACACCGATTCCGACAATCTTACCGGTATCGACATCTTTATAAATAAGAGGGCAGCGATCCACCGGAACCCCGACTGTTAACTTTTCTTTTTCATTCTCCTGTGCTGATGAAAAAAACGAATTAAAAAGACAAAAGCTTACAAGCACCAAAAAAAGAACTATCCATAAAGGTTTAATATTTCTAATACTCTTCATGAATGATTCCTCCCCTCTGTGTAAGCTTTTTAAAGAATCATTATTTCAATAAAACCACTACTTATATGATACTACATGACACCATTTGTAGCAAGCAGTAATTCCCTTTTTAATCCGTTGACAAGCCTTATAAAATACTGTTATATTTCGATTGAAGGGGAAAATTTAAAGCTGATTTTTACAGTGAAAGAAAGGAAGATGTGAAGGTGAAAAGAAAAAGTATTTTTGCTTCCGGGCTCATAGCAGGCTTTATGGCCTTATTTATGACACCGGCAAGCGGGGTAACCACGGTTAATGCTGCCGTCGAACCGGACGTAAACAGCATTAATCCTGTCGTGATCAATGAAACCAACTTTCCTGATCCGGTTTTCAGAAGTATCATTTCCGGTCCCGATTATGACAGGGACGGCAATGGTATACTATCTTCGTATGAGATTGGAATAACCTTAAACATTTACTGTGAGGGTGCGGGTGTCACAAATCTAAAGGGCATCGAGCTTTTCCCGGATCTTCAGGGGCTCTGGTGTAAGGAAAACAATATCTCATATCTCGATGTCAGTAATAATAAAGATCTCCGGGGATTATGGTGCTCAGATAACCCTTTGACCAAGCTTGATCTAACTCATAATTCCGAGCTTGTATGGGTATACTGCTACAACTGCAATCTGACTGAGCTTGATGTAACCAAAAATCCAAAAATGGCATTTATTGAATGCAACAGTAATCCTATAAAAGAGCTTAATCTGACTCTTTGTCCGGAGCTTGAACACTTGACCTGTGGCGACTGCCTGCTGACAGAGCTTAATATCAAAAACAATCCAAAGCTTGCTCATGTGGATGCATTCAGTAATAAGCTTACTTCTCTGGATCTCTCCAACAATCCAAAAATGAAAAGACTTGATATATGGGACAACAGAGGCCTTAAAAATGTTGATATCAGCTGCTGTCCGGGACTTCAGTACTATAACTGTGCTTACAATAATGTAACAAAACTCGACCTCAGCCACAATCCTGAATTAAACAAGCTTAACTGTGCATATAATTCTATCTCGAAGCTGGATCTTTCGAAGAATCCGAAGCTTGTTTATCTCGACTGTGCCTGCAACAATATCAGCAATCTGGATCTGAGTAATAATACATATCTGTACTTTTTACAGGCATTTACCAATCCTTTTACCAAGCTTGATATCGGATATAACCCTTTCCTTATCCAGACATATAAGGAGGGCGTAAAGGCGGCCGAATACGATGTCTGTCAGGGACATTCGTGGACAATTGACTACGGCGGAGATGTTTCTACCAGCGGAGACAATATTTATTTCCTCTGCTTTGATGACAAGGTAAGCCTGTCCGCCTCTCCAAAGTATTCAAAGCTTACCAGAATACCCGGTCATTTTCAGAGCGGTACGACAACTAACGATCTTATCTCAAGAGAAGCCGTTGTTTACATACTTTATAAAATGGCAGGAAGTCCGAGTGTCAGCGGCCTTAAATCAAGATTCACTGACGTACAGTCAGGTGCATGGTATGAGAACGCCCTTCTCTGGGGCGAGAAAAATTCCATCTGCATGGGATATCCGTATGTTTCATCCAAAACCTTCGGTGTCGGCGAATGGATCGAACGAGAGGATCTTATATTCATGTTGATGCGATATGCAGAATGCACAGGCTATAAAAGGTCTATCGACTTCGGTCGTGCGGATGATTATATGGATTATTATGATGTGGACTACTACGCATGGGAAGCTGTTACATGGGCCGCAACCTATGAAATGCCGATAGCTAAGGGCAAGACAAATGCCCCGAAGGAGGAATGTAAGATAGACCCTCACGGCTTTGCAACTCAGGCTGACTTCAAGAATATGTTTAAGGACATGCTTGACAATAATAAAGCATCCGCCCTTGCATCTAAATTTGATTCTTTATGCACCATTTCCGCACCTGAGATAAAAATACAGCCGGCTTCAACATCGGTTATCAGAGGCGAAAATGCAGTCTTCTCGGTAAAGGCAAAGGGAAACAACCTTTCATATATGTGGCAGATCAGTACCGACGGCGGAAAGACATGGAAGGCAAGCACCGCTTCAGGTCATAACACCTCCAGCATCACAATGAAGGCAACCGAAGCTTTACACGGCAAATACTACAGATGTATCGTTTATAATTATGGAGGAGCTGCTAAGACAACGGCAGCAAGACTTAATACTCTTTCACTTCTTTCAGCACAGCCGAAAAACACCAGAACAGCTGTCGGAAAGAGGGTAACCTTCACTGTAACGGGCAGGACCTCAGGGCTAAGCTATCAGTGGCAGGTAAGCAAGGATCTCGGCAAAACATGGTCAGACTTAAAAATCACCGGTTCTGCCACAGACAGTATTACAGTCAGAGTAACCGATTCAAATGTCGGCTATCGTTTCAGATGCAAGGTATCTTCAAAGAACTACACTGACTATTCCAATATCGTACGTTTCCTTTTTGATCCCCATATCATCAAGCAGCCGGTAAATATTAAAGCCAAGGAAGGAACTATCGTTAAATTCTACTGTAAGGCTCTCGGTGTCACTCCGAAGTACCAGTGGCAGGTAATGACCAACTCCGGAAAATGGGTTGACAGTACATCAGCCGGAAACGATACATCCATCGTAAGATTTACCGCTGCAGAGAGTAAAAGCGGAAGAAAATTCAGATGTAAGATCACCGACGGAAGTACGATCATCTACAGCGACACGGTTACATTTACATATATCAAATAATACCGCAGGTTTATATTAAACCAAACTGTTAATAACAGTATAAAGGCAGAGGAATCACTCCTCTGCCTTTATACTTTCTCTCAATCTTTTATAATTTGTGCCGTACAGTTTTTACTCAAGAGGCGTGCTCGTTTCTTTTTTTTATTGACAAATACTGCATTTTTTTGATATTTTTTAATGGAGAAATGGGTTTTCACCGGGTAGGACTTAGGTCTGACAGGACTTGCCTGTTTCTTTTTTTATTTCCAAATTTTGTTGTTCAAGAAGACAACAGACCTCCACATG
>ONVE01000259.1 GCA_900321215.1 uncultured Eubacterium sp.
CTTAAGCGTGAGATATGCATTTGAGAAGAACCAGAGTATACGGCTGTTAAGGATACATCCCTTTACAGCCTTCTTATCAAGTTCAAGATCAAAATTCATTTCTCCGTAGTATCCGCCATATTCTTTATCGATGAGACCTTCCCAGAAAGGAAAAACATGTCCATCAAATTCTTTTTTCATAGAATCCAGCATTTTCATAACACTCCTGTATATTTAAACAACTTATATTTTCCTTTATTCCGCAGCTTATTCAGCCATAAGATCCTTCTTGATAAGCAGAAGTCTCTTCTCAGCTGCATCAAGCGAATCTTCCTTAACGCCGTAATAGAACTTGATCTTTGGCTCTGTACCTGAAGGTCTAACGCAGCACCATGCATGATCCTCAAGCTCATAATACAGTACATTTGATTCCGGAAGTCCTGTAGAAGTCTTCTCTCCTGTTGCAAGATCTGTTCTTACATCAGTCTTATAATCTCTTACAGCCTCTACCTTAAGTCCGCCGATCTCACGAGGAGGATCATTTCTAAGCTTGTCCATTCTTGCCTTAATCTGCTCAGCGCCGTCGATACCCTTGCATGTAAGAGTATCAAGACCTTCTCTGAAATATCCGTACTTCTTATAAAGATTCTTCATAGCATCCCAAAGTGTAAGTCCCTGCTTCTTATAGAATGCAGCAACCTCACAGAGCATCATTACAGCAACTATCGCATCCTTGTCTCTTGCGTATGTTCCTGCAAGACAGCCATAGCTTTCCTCAAGACCGAATACATAATTATTGCAGCCTGTCTCATCAAATATCTTGATCTGCTCTCCGATAAACTTAAAGCCTGTAAGCACTTCGATAAGCTTAACATCATAAGCCTCGGCAAGCACCTTTGCCATATCAGTTGTAACGATAGTCTCAACAAGAGCAGGATTCTCAGGCATAGTGCCTGTAGCTCTTCTCTCACGAAGTATATATTCAGCAATCAGCATTCCGGACATATTTCCTGTGAAGCTGATGTAGCCGCCATTTTCAGTATCTTTACAGTAAACACCAAGTCTGTCTGCATCCGGATCAGTTGCCAGAACGATATCTGCATCAACCTTCTCTGCAAGACTGAGAACCTTCTCCCACGCCTTCGGATCCTCTGGATTCGGATAAGAAACAGTTGGAAAATGACCATCCGGGATCTTCTGCTCCGGCTCAACATAAACCTTCTCAAATCCGAGCTCACGAAGAACACGTCTTACGCATACATTTCCTGTTCCATGAAGCGGTGTATAAGCTATTGTGAAATCCTTAGCCATCTCTGCTATCACATCAGGATGTATACTCTGCTTCTTAACTTCAGCGATATATTTATCATCAAAATCAGTTCCAATAACATTAAACAGTCCGATCGCTCTTGCATCATCCTCATCAGTTATCTTAACCTCTGAAAAATCAGTAACCTTTGCTACCTCTGCAAGAATTCCTTTATCATGAGGAGGAACTATCTGGGCACCGTCTTCCCAATATACCTTGTAACCATTGTATTCACGCGGATTATGGCTTGCTGTTATCATGATTCCTGCGATACAGCCGAATTCTCTTACAGCATATGAAAGATATGGAGTAGGACGAAGAGATTCTGTAAGATATGTCTTAATACCATTTGCATTTAATACAAGAGCTGCTTCTCTTGCAAATTCAGGCGAGAAAAGTCTGCTGTCATGAGCGATAGCAACGCCCTTCTCCTGACCGTTATTCTTTATAATATAGTTTGCAAGTCCCTGAGTAGCCTGTCTTACAGTATAAATATTCATACGATTGGTACCGGCTCCGATAACACCTCTGAGTCCACCGGTTCCAAACTCAAGACTTCTGTAAAAACGATCTTCAATCTCTTTCTCATCTCCGGCAATTTCACGGAGTTCAAGCTTTGTAGCTTCATCAAAATACGGATCCTCAAGCCATTTTTTATACACGTCCTTATAGTTCAAAGTAAATGCCTCCTTAAATTTTTAATCATTTTTTAAGTAAATTATTCTATTTATATTTGTAGTATATTTTAACAATTTTGTCAATTAAAATTAAGGAAATCTATCCTATTTTAACAATTAAAAAAGGCATAAAAAGAATCCGCGTATTTAGCCTGATCTGTAAAATACAGATTTTAACTAAATACGCGGATCATATGATTCTCTCTACAATAAAATGTAATTATCTAATTTAATTATTTGAGGCTTACTGCATCTGCTTTGCAACTTCTGCTGCGAAATCCTCATTCTTCTTCTCAAGACCTTCGCCTGTCTCGAATCTGATGAAGCTCTTAAGTTCAAACTTAACTCCGTTATCCTTAGCTACCTTTTCAACATACTGCTTAACATTTTCCTTGTCCTCAGCCTTTACATATGTCTGATCTACAAGGCAGATTTCCTTAAGATGCTTTGAGAAACGTCCTTCTACAAGACCTGCAAAGATCTTATTCTCAAGATACTCAGCCTTATGTGTAGCTGCGATATCTCTGAGAGCCTGAACAGCTTCATCTGAAAGGAAGTTGAAGAGGAACTTGTTGTTCTTCTGCTCTTCGTATGTAGCCTTATCAGCATCGGTCCAAGCATTCTTCTCAATTGCTTCTGCGATAACTGCATTAAGGATTGGCTTTGGAAGAGAAGCTGGATCTGCAAGAGAGCTGTCAACGATAATATCTCTTTCCTTTGCAAGCTTATCAGCTGAGATCTCTTCTCTCTTAACATAAGAAGGATTCATAGCTGCGATCTGCATTGCAATATTCTTAAGTGCTTCCTTAATGTTATCATTTGGCTGGTCACAATCAGCGTTTACAAGGACACCGATCTTACCGCCCATATGAATGTATGATACTACTACATTGCCTGTAAGCTTTGCGAAACGACGAATTGTAAGGTTCTCACCGATCTTAGCGATCATTGCCTTGTGGTGAGCTTCTACTGTCTCAGATGGCTCGATAGCTGACTGAGCTGCATTAAGAGCAGCAACGTCTGCATAATCATTCTCGTTGATCTGCTTAGCAAGAGCCTCTACATAGCTTGTAAATACTTCGTTCTTAGCAACGAAGTCTGTCTCTGAGTTAACCTCGATGATAGTAGCTGTCTTATCATCTGCTGAAATATATGTTGAAACAACACCCTCTGCTGCGATTCTTCCTGCCTTCTTCTCAGCTGAAGCAAGACCCTTCTTTCTGAGGAAGTCGATAGCTGCATCAAAGTCGCCGTCTGTCTCTGTAAGAGCCTTCTTACAGTCCATCATTCCGGCACCTGTCATTTCTCTTAACTTCTTAACATCACTTGCTGAAATAGCCATTTATTTGTCCTCCTATATATTACAGGCGGAATTTCAAAAATGTCCGCTGTTAAACCTGATATTTTTTACTGATTACTCTGCGTCTGCTGCCTCAGCATCTGCCTCTGCTGACTCTGCGTCTGCACCCTGATTAGCCTCGATAACTGCATCAGCCATCTTTGAAACGATAAGCTTTACAGCACGGATAGCGTCATCATTTCCAGGGATTACATAATCAAGCTCTTCAGGATCACAGTTTGTATCTGCGATACCAACAAGAGTGATACCAAGCTTGTGTGCTTCATCTATACAGATGCTCTCCTTGCGTGGATCAACAACAAAGATCATCTCTGGGATCTTCTTCATTTCCTTGATACCGCCAAGGTTCTTCTGAAGCTTATCCATCTCTTTTCTGATGTTAACAACTTCCTTCTTAGGAAGAACATCAAATGTTCCGTCAGCTTCCATCTGCTCATACTTCTTAAGTGTCTCGATACGTGACTGGATGGTCTTGAAGTTTGTAAGCATACCACCTAACCATCTCTGGTTGATGTAGTACATACCGCAACGCTCTGCCTCAGACTTGATTGAGTCCTGAGCCTGCTTCTTTGTTCCTACGAAAA
>ONVE01000257.1 GCA_900321215.1 uncultured Eubacterium sp.
AAATCCATTTTCAGGAAAAATGTCTGTTACCTCAAATACGCCTTTCGTAAGCGTGCCTGTTTTATCAAATACGATAGTCTTTGCATCAGCAAGAGCTTCCAGGTAGTTAGAGCCCTTGATCAGTATTCCTCTTGCCGAAGCGCAGCCGATACCTCCGAAGAAGCTGAGCGGTACTGATATTACGACCGCACACGGACAGCTTATTACAAGGAAGGTAAGCGCACGCATGATCCAGGTGCCCCACATAGGGCTGTATCCAAAAATGATACGCGCTGCCGGCGGTATCACTGCAAGTGCCAGCGCACTGTAGCATACGATAGGTGTATAGAATCTTGCGAATTTAGAGATAAAGTTCTCTGCCTTTGCCTTCTTCATGCTTGAGTTTTCCACAAGCTCAAGTATCTTTGAAACAGTCGACTCTCCGAATTCCTTTGTAGTCCTTACCTTGATCATTCCGGAATTGTTGATGCAGCCGCTTATTACCTCATCCCCTTCACCGGCTGTTCTCGGAACAGATTCACCGGTAAGAGCGCTGGTATCAAGACTTGTACGGCCTTCAACTATAACACCGTCTATAGGTACCTTCTCGCCCGGATTTACCACTATGATCGAACCTATCTCAACATCATCCGGATCGGTCTCCTCAACCGTTCCGTCCTCCAGAAGAAGGTTTGCCGAGTCAGGCCTTATATCCATCAGGTCAACGATGCTCTGACGGCTTTTACCTACAGCTATACTCTGGAAGAGCTCTCCTATCTGATAGAAAAGCATAACCGCAACGCCTTCCTCATACTCTCCGAGTGCCATAGCTCCAACCGTTGCAACCGCCATCAGGAAATTCTCATCAAAAACCTGGCCTTTAATGATGCCCTTAACAGCTTTCTTCAGAACATCATATCCTACTATAAAATATGCAATGAGATAAAGCGCAAGGGACAGATACCACGGAAGCTCGATATCTGTAAGATGCTCCAGGATCATAAGTGTTGCAACAATTATAAATGCAGCTATCACCCTGTATAAGTTTTTCTTCTGTTTTCCGCTTAACTTAAACCGTCCCATGTTATCCCTCTTTTCAATATTCCTGCAGATGAATATCATCTTTTATTTAAATCCATGCAGATGAATACTATTTCCTATAATTAATGTCTCTGGAAATGAATATTATTTTTCTTTCAATATTTCTCCGCATTGATCATCATTTAAAAGAAGATGTCCATATCATCCTCGATCTTCTTAACATTCTTACGAGCTTCCTGCATAACCGCATCAGGATCAGCTCCCTCTTCAAACTCAACCTTGCACTTAAGTGTCATAAAGCTGAGCGATGCATCCTTAACGCCCTTTGTATTCTTAATAGCCTCCTGCATCTTCTCTGCACATGCTGCACAATCAACCTCAACCTTGTATGTCTTCTTCATTTTTAATATTCCTCCTGTTTTTTAACATTTTATATGCTGTAAATCTTTACAGTTCTTTTTGATACGGCAGTTACATTACTGCCTTTTTTACTCCCCTGCTGCAAACCTTAAAAGTTTAATTCCGGCAGTTACATCACTGCCTTTCAAATACTCCCTACTCCTCAACATGCTCCATCCCGAGGCTGAGTATCATCCTTACATGATCGTCATCCAGAGAATAGTAAATACTCTTACCTTCTCTTCTGAACTTCACAAGCTTGGCGTCCTTCAGTATCCTCAGTTGATGGCTTACTGATGACTGGCTGAGATTAAGTATCTTCGACATCTCGCCCACATTCAGCTCTGCATCAAACATTGAATACAGTATCTTGATCCTTGTGGAATCGCCAAATATCTTAAAAAGCTCTGACAGATCATATAAATATTCGTCATCCGGTTGGTTCTCAAGAACCCTCTTCACCAGATCCTCATGAACACCATTTATTACTTCTTCCTGGCTCATTTTTACCTCCGCAATTTAATACATATGTTTTCCTGTTCATATGAAAGTATATTCATATGTTTGCTGTTTGTCAAGATATTTTTTTTGTGATATACTACTGCGGTGAGGTTCCCGGATACTTTTACGTATACTATATCTGAAGGTTTCCGGATGCTATACCGGAACAATACCGGACACCATTATGGATATTATATCCAGAGGGTTCCGGATGCAGTAAAAATGAACATTACAAGAGGTTAATAAATGAAGATTTCAAATGACAAAAATCTTTCCAAGAAGATCGCTGCCGCCAAAAGGGTGGACGATCGAAATAAAGACATTTCTGCAAAGGATAAAAAGAATCAGAATAAGTCCTCCGCTGCAAATGCCATTTCCAATAATAAGGTTTCCGACGGCCGCGGCCAGCGCCAGAAGGAATCTGTATTAACGATTTTCAAAGGTTTTCTGACTCCTTACTGGATAGTTTTTTCAGCAATGCTTCTTGTGATCATGGTGCTGAATCTTCTTGCCAGATCAGAAAGCTTCTGCAATTCATTTACGGCAAATGTTCTGCCGATCTTTTTAGGAAGCTACGGAAGGTTTTCAGGTCTTTTCCCATTTTCTCTCGGAGAGATAATGCTGACCCTGACCATTCCGATATTTCTTACAGCTCTCACACTGATAATACTCTTCTTCTTTCTTAAAGGAAGAAGCGGCTTCAGAAAATTCTTCAAATATTTCTTCAGAAGCCTTCTGATGACTGCCCTCTCTGTATGGCTCATCATGACAATGAACTGCTCTATCCCTTACGGATGCTCAGTACTTGAGGTTAAGAAGGAACAGAAAACATATTCAATAAGCGAGCTTGAGACTCTTCGTAATTATCTTGTTGAGCAGTGCAATACTTACGCCGAGCAGATGCCGAGAACCTCGACAGGCAAGGTAAAATATGACACATCAACATCAGATATCAAGAAAGAAGCCAGGAAGGTAATGCAGGAAATGGCGGACCAGTTTCCAAGACTTAAGGGCTATTATCCGGATATCAAGCCGATCAGCCACTCAGTGCTTATGTCCCAGTCAGGAACGCTCGGAATATATTTCCCATTTTCTCTGGAAGCCAATTACAATACTATGATGTATAAAATGAATTATCCTTCTACCTTCTGCCACGAATACTCTCACCTTAAGGGTTATATGCAGGAGGATGAATCAAACTTCATCGCCTACCTTGCGTGCCTTAGGTCAGATGATATTTATTTTCAGTATTCAGCATATCTGAGCGTATTATATTATGTAAACAACGAATACTACAGCAATGTATACGAGCTTGATCCTGAAAGATATAAAAAGCAGCCTGCTATCAGTGATAAGGTCAGCGATGATTCAGTATTTCTGACAAAGGAAGCAAAAGAAGAGATTGAGGAGAAGGCAGTATTTAATACAGAAACCGTAAATAAGATCAGCGACGACTTCACAGAATCTTATATGACGCATTATGGTATCGAGGATGGTCTGGCAAGCTACGGCAGAGTGACCGATCTTCTGCTTCAGTACTATGACGGTATACTTTACTGATATATATACATTCTTGACATTTTAAGCATGTAAAACTAAACTATTGCATATCTGATAAGAAATTAAATTTGTATATCATAAATGGAGGAAATATAGATGAGTAATATCATACTTACAGGTGACAGACCGACAGGAAGACTTCACCTTGGACATTATGTAGGATCTCTTAAGAGACGTGTAGAGCTTCAGAACAGCGGCGAATTTGATAAGATCTTTATCATGATCGCTGATGCGCAGGCACTTACAGACAATTTTGATAATCCGGCAAAGATCAGAGACAACATCATCGAGGTTGCTCTTGATTATCTTTCATGCGGTATCGATCCTGCAAAGTCTAACATTTTTATTCAGTCAGCAGTTGCAGAGCTCACAGAGCTTACATTTTATTATATGAATCTTGTTACCGTTTCACGTCTTGAGAGAAATCCGACCGTTAAGGCCGAGATCCAGATGAGAAACTTTGAAGCCAGCATTCCAGCAGGTTTCTTCACATATCCTGTAAGCCAGACATCAGATATTACTGCTTTCAAGGCAACAACAGTACCTGTAGGCGAGGATCAGCTTCCTATGATCGAGCAGGCAAGAGAGATCGTCAGAAAGTTCAATGCAACCTATGGCGAGGTTCTTGTTGAGCCAAAGGCTCTTATTCCTGAGAATTCGATCTGCTCAAGACTTCCTGGTACTGACGGAAAGGCCAAGATGAGCAAGTCTCTCGGAAACTGCATCTATCTTTCAGACAGCGAAGCCGAGGTTAAGACCAAGGTCATGAGCATGTATACTGATCCTACACATATCCAGATCTCAGATCCTGGTAAGCTTGAAGGAAATGCAGTATTCACTTATCTTGATGCTTTTGCCAAGGATGAGGATTTTGCAGAGTTCTGTCCTGATTACAAGAACCTTGATGAAATGAAGGAGCATTATACAAGAGGCGGTCTTGGTGATGTTAAATGTAAGAAGCTTCTCCTTAACATCATCAACAAGGAGCTTGCACCTATCAGAGCAAAGAGAAAGGAACTTGAGAAGGATATTCCTGCAATCTATGAGATCCTCAAGAAGGGAACTGAGGTTGCAAGAGCCGAAGCAGCCAATACTCTCGCAGAGGTAAGAGCGGCTATGAAGATCAACTATTTCGAGGACGAAGAGCTTATCAGCTCACAGCAGCTTAAATTTAACAAAAAAAATGTATAGATAACTATAAAAATGACAAAATTTCAATTGAACAACTTATCATTATTGTATAAAATATATTCAGATAATTAGCAGATATGACTAAACTTTCAGTAAGGACATTGGGTAAGTCCTTCCGATGGGAGAATGGGTAACTCCTTAACGGATAGTCATTAATGCAAAAGGGTACAATTTAGGGAAATGAAGGTGAATAGGGATGAATGTTGCTCAAGCTGTCAAGAAGTACAAGATGATTCCAATGCCTGAGTCATCTAAGTCTGCTTACATCAAGAGATTTGCCTGTGATGACGTTCAATATATGCTTGAAACAAAGAAGCAGATGTATTACATATTCAGCAACGGACCTCAGTTTTTCCTTTACCGCGTTGATAAAATGTTTGGTAAGAAAGATCTGTGGCACGAGCCTGTAATAGAACCATTATCAGGTCTCTGATCAAAGTCTAGTCAGGGGACATTTCTTATGGCGGCATAAAGCTGTCGGGAAATGTCCCCTTGTGCTATATACTGTCTTAAGTCGTCATAACGGTTTTCTTACTGTTTATGACACTTATATCATTTTTGTTTTTTAGGGAGGTTAAAACATGAAGGAAACAACATTCGAATCTTCAAACGGAAGAGACAGAATACATGCATATCTGTGGGAGCCTGAGGGTCAGCCGGTCGGCGTCATCCAGCTTATTCACGGTATGCAGGAGCATATGGGCAGATACAGCGACTTTGCGAAATTTCTTAATGAAAAGGGCTTCGTTGTTGTAGGACATGACCAGCTCGGTCACGGCAAAACTGCTTCAACCGAAGACCAGATGGGCTTTATCAGCAAGGAGCATCCATCAGATACTCTGATAAATGATATCCACCGTTTACGAAAAGGAACGATCAAAAAATATCCTGATCTTCCATATTTTATCTTCGGCCACAGCATGGGCTCATATCTTCTCAGAAAATACATATCAAAGCATGGTGCCGGTCTTGCCGGAGCCATAATCTGCGGTACGGGCAGCGAAAGTCCTGCAAAGACCAAGGCAGGTCTCGCCCTTGTTGGTGCGCTCACCAAAAAATACGGTCCATACCACCGCAGCATGATGATAACAAATACTATCTTCTCCGGCCCTTACAAGGAATTTGACCTTACCGGAGATGATCTTGAGAACAGCTGGCTTTCAAAGGATGTGACCATAGTTCAGAAATATTATGACGATCCTCTTATCGGCCCTGTATTTACTTTAAACGGCTATAACGCCCTGCTCTCCACTGTTATCTTCGACAGCACCAAGCAGGCTTACCAGAAGGTACCTAAGGATCTTCCGATACTCATAGTTTCCGGTGACAGAGACCCTGTAGGAAACTTCGGCAAGGGTCCTCAGCAGGTTTACAAAAACTATATCAAGGCCGGTATACAAGATGTCAGCATCAAGCTCTTCGATGATGACAGACATGAGATCTTAAACGAGCTTGACCGTGAGACAGTTTACGATTATATCTATAACTGGATATCGGTTCACAACCCATCATAATCTTTTAATTACACATGAAAAAGCTAAAAAATGGATGCTTTCTGCTTACACAGAACAGCATCCATTTTATTATTCTTATTTTTTAATATACAAGGACTCCTTTTACGAAGCCTGCTCGAACTGGCTGTTGTAAAGCTCTGCATAGAAACCATTCTGGCTGATAAGTTCATCATGATTACCGGTTTCTATGATATCTCCATCCTTCATAACAAGTATAAGGTCTGCATTTTTGATGGTTGAAAGCCTGTGAGCTATAACAAATGAAGTCCTGCCCTTTGTAAGCTTGTCCATCGCCTTCTGAACCTCAACCTCTGTTCTTGTATCAACAGAGCTTGTAGCCTCATCAAGGATAAGGAGCGGTGCATTTTCTATCATCGCACGGGCTATCGTAACAAGCTGTCTCTGTCCTGCTGACATTGAGGTCTGCTCATTAAGCACTGTATCATAACCCTTTGGAAGAGAACGTACAAAATGATATAAGCCTACTCTCTTGCATACCGCATCAAGTTCTTCATCAGTAACATTTTCCTTGGAATAAGCAAGGTTCTCTCTGAGTGTTCCTTCAAAGATCCATGTATCCTGAAGAACCATGCAGAAGAGACTGTGAACATTCTCTCTCGTAAGATCCTTTGTAGAGATATCGTCTATCTTTATATCTCCTTCATCAGTTTCGTAGAATCTCATAAGAAGATTTACTATGGTAGTCTTTCCTGCGCCTGTAGGACCTACTATTGCGACCTTCTGTCCGCTGTTTGCTACTGCGCTGAAGTTATGGATGATAGTCTTATCAGGTGTATAACCGAATTTAACATTCTTAAATTCAACCTTGCCTTTAACCTCTTCAGGAAGAAGCTTAACTGTCTTAGCCGACTCATCCTCCATTTCCTCTTCGCCGAGGAATTCAAATACTCTCTCACTTGCCGCAAGAGTTGACTGAAGGCTTGTTGAAACCTGCGCCATCTGTGAAAGCGGCTGTGTAAAGAGTCTGATATATATCATAAATGATACTATGGTTCCGAAACCGATGCTTCCCTTCTGTACAAGCACTGCTCCGAGAACGCAGACAACAACATAACCGAGATTTCCGATGAAGCCCATGATAGGCATCATAAGTCCTGAATAAAACTGGCTCTTCCATGCACTGTTGTAGAGCTTTGTATTCATTTCATCAAAGGCTGCCTCTGCATCCTTCTCTCCGTTATACGCCTTTACAACATTATGTCCGGAATAAATCTCCTCGATATGACCGTTCAGCGCACCAAGCTGCATCTGCTGTGACACGAAATGCTTCTGTGATTTCTTCATGATAGTCATCATAAAGATGAATCCGATGATAGCTGATGCGATAGCAGCAACCGTCATAAGTACATTTGTTATGAGCATCATTATGAGTGCTCCGAAGAAAAGCGTCACAGATGAAATAAGCTGGCCGATACTCTGGCTGAGCGTCTGACCGATAGTATCAACATCATTTGTTACTCTCGACAGTACATCACCGAAGCTGTTCTTATCAAAATATCTAAGCGGAATTCTGTTGATCTTCCTTGATATATCTTTTCTTAATGTCTTTGTTACCCTCTGAGTAACCGTGATCATGATAAAGCCCTGAAGATATCCAAAGACCCAGCTGAGCAGATACAGTACCATCATAAGTATGCATACGCTCTTGATCTTATCAAGATCCATTGGTCCGAAAAGTCCCTTCGATATCTCATTTACGATATCCGAAAGCTTATCAGGTCCTATAACCGATATGATAGAACCGGCCATTCCCATTATCAGTGAGATAAATATCGCCGGAACATGCTTCTTAAGATATAAATGAAGATTATTAAATGCTGCCTTACTGTTCTTTGCCTTCTCTCCAGGCATTCCCATTCCGCCGTGCGGACCGTGAGGTCCATGAGGTCCACGAGGTCCACGAGGCCCTCTTACTGTATTATCTTCCATCTTCAAGTTCCTCCTTTGACAGCTGGGAGTATGCAATCTCCTGATATGCGGTACAGGTCTTCATAAGCTCCTTATGCTTACCCATTCCGACTATCTTTCCATCCTCAAGAACGATGATCTTGTCAGCGTCTCTTATAGTTCCGATTCTCTGAGCAACGATAATCTTTGTCGCATCCTGTGTCTTCTCCCTCAGAGCATTTCTGAGGATGCGGTCAGTCTTGTAATCAAGAGCTGAAAATGAATCATCAAAGATGTATATCTCAGGCTTCTTATATATTGCTCTTGCGATTGAAAGTCTCTGTCTCTGGCCGCCGGAAACATTTGTGCCTCCCTGCGCAAGACGAGCTTCCTTACCGCCCTCCATTTTATCTACGAAATCCATAGCCTGTGCGATTGAAAGTGCTTCTTCTATCGCTGCTTCTGTCGGATTCTTATCGGTATATGCTATATTCGAAGTAACCGTTCCTGAGAACATTACTGCCTTCTGTGCAACATATCCGATCTTGTCTCTAAGAGATGTCAGATCGTATTTTCTTACATCTATACCATCCACATAAATATTTCCTTCACGTACATCATAGAATCTCGGAATAAGATTTACTACCGATGTCTTACCGCTGGCAGTTGCTCCGATAAATGCTACCGTCTCGCCCTTATTTGCCGTAAATGAAATATCATGAAGAACATCATCACCGCCATCAGGATATCTGAAGGAAACATTTCTGAATTCAACAGTTCCTGTAAGTCCCGGAACTCCGTCCTTTACTTCGCCGTCTGTGATAGCTACGTTGGTATCAATAACTTCATTTACACGCTTTACCGAAACCATAACTCTCGGAAGTATGATGAACATGATACTGAGCATCATGAATGACATGATAACCTGAATCGCATATGAAGAGAAAACAACCATATCCGAGAAGATATCAAGTCTTTCGGCAAGCACCTGAGGTGCTTCTGACGGATCTGTAAAGCTCTTGCTGTTAATGATATATGCGCCTACCCAGTAGATTGCAAGAGATATACCCGACATGATTATCGTCATAGTAGGTCCTATCATCGACATTATACGACCGGTGAAAAGATGAGTTTTAGTCAGCTCATCATTTACCTCTTCAAATTTATTCTCCTGGAAATTCTCTGCGTTATATGCTCTTACAACTCTTATACCTACAAGATTCTCTCTTGTAACTCTGTTGATGCCGTCAGTAAGTGCCTGTATCTTCTTAAACTTTGGAAGGCACACAACAACTGTGCAGAGAAGCATGATAATGATCATCATTACAGCTGCTGCAGTAACAAATGACCACTGCCACTGCTTGTTGGATATCTTTGTTATAGCCCAGACCATAAGGATAGGCGCCTTGATAAGTGCCTGTAGTCCGATTGCTATAAGCATCTGAATCTGTGTGATATCATTTGTTGTTCTTGTGATAAGACTCGGTGTGGAGAATCTTCCGATCTCCTCATTATTGAAGGCCATAACCTTCTTGAAAACCTTCTCTCTGAGAGTCATCGAAAGGCCCGCAGCAACCTGTGCAGCAAAGAAGCCTGTGATCATTGCGAAGGCCATACTGAAGAGTGCACACAGCAGCATCATGCCGCCATTCTTCAGTATCTCATTCATTTTTGAACCCTCGGTTTCTACAAGTCTGGTAATCTTGTTCATGTAGTCAGGCATTTTAAGCTCTAGCCAGACCTGTCCCACAACGAAAGCCACACAGCAGATCACCATGAGGAATTCTCTTTTACTTAGTTTTTTCAGTAGTTTGAACATTGTCCTTTTCCTTTAACATTTTTCTATTTATCATAAGATCCCGGCATCCGGCCAGAGATAAAACGGCAGTCCGTAAATGACCATGTCCCAGGGCATATAAGATAAAGATATTATATAAGCTACAGTGATTTATCATACACGAAATGTAAATATTATTCAAATGAATTAACTGTGAAAGCATCAGATGAATAAAAAAACTTCCCGAATCTCTCCGGGAAGTGCTTTAAGAATTTATATCACTACTCATTCTGATCAACTATTATCATATCGCCCTTCTTGGTGGTCACGATATCTCTGACCTTCTTCTCAGGCTTTGGTTCCTCAACCGGAACAGGTATCTCATCCGGCTCAAGCTCGCGGATGACATCATAAAGGCTTATCGCAAGCACGTCATCAACAGCCGGGCTCTTTACGAAGATATTAGTTATCTTAACCAGTCTGTATACTCCGTCACCGCCTATCTGTCTGACCGTAACCTCAACCATCTCTTCACCGCGGTTATACGCAGCAAGCTGTCCTTCTACGCTGAGGGTACTGTAATAGAGATCCCTGTCATCAGGTGCGATGGAATCCAGACTGTTCGTAAGTCTTTCAGCAAGTGAATTTACAACAGGTCTTATACCGGTTCCAAATTCATCATACTGTGTAACATAATAACTGTTCTTGGTAAGGTTCATATATGTTACTGATTTATATTTCTTAAATATTGCCGAAACAAGAAGATCAGCCTCCATAGTAGGAGCCTCTGTAAGAAGGATATCCTCAACCTCAATATCAAGGAGATGCTCCTTAAATCTCTCGATGAATACGCTCTCCGGCATCGGCTTGTCGTAAATATAACCCTGAACGATCCTGCATCCGAGGAACTTCAGATAATCCAGCATCTCACGGGTCTCAATACCCTGGGCAACCGTATTCAGATGTCTCTTCGTAGCATAGTCGAAGATGACCTTCATTTCCTTCTGGAATTCAATATCATCAACATCTCTGTTGAACATCGTTCTGTCAATCTTAAGTACATCGAAATTCAGATTTGCGATATAATCCATAGTCTGGCTGCCGTTGCCAAAGTCATCAATAGCGATCCTGAAACCGTTACTCTTAAACTCATCCAGAAGTACCTTTATAACTCCCGGATTCTCCATAAGTGTAGACTCGGCAACCTCGAGTATGATAAGTCTGTGAGGAATACTATAGCTGTCCACTATCTCACAAAGTCTGCTCACAGTATTTACCTCATAAACATGCTTACCTGAAAGGTTTATGGATATAGGTATCTTTGGAATATTGTTACTGTCAAGCTTACTAAGGAATATGCAGGCCTCTTCGATCATATACCAGTCAAGCTTTAAAATGTCATTTGACATCTCAAGCTCAGGTATAAAGTAGCCCGGCATAAT
Organism: uncultured Eubacterium sp.; assembly: GCA_900321215.1. Lineage (GTDB taxonomy): Bacteria > Bacillota > Clostridia > Lachnospirales > Lachnospiraceae > Eubacterium_Q. The sequence continues at coordinate 11,313 of ONVE01000257.1, forward strand.
AACATTTCCGTCGCTTTCTATCCATCTGGCAAGGATCTCAACTGACCACATCTTATTGGTCAGAACATCATACTGCGGCTGAAAAAACGGAACAAACTCACGCCTTGCCATGGCGTCTCTTACTTCTTCTATAACTCCCATTAAATACCTTCCTCCTTTATACGTTTATATAAACATGTAATTAACCCCGTATACTCCGAAACTCCGAAATTCTAATACCCTAAAATCAAAGTATTCCTCTCCTTCAGGAATACCGATACATTTAAAACTTCGCCCTTTATTATACCAATAAATATGATAATAATCAACAAAACTGTTGCAAGGAAATTGTAAAAAAAGGTAAAAATGCCGAATTTTTGTACAAATAAACGGACTTTAAGCGAAAAAGCCCCTTGAATGAGCTATTTACATCTGCTAGAATACCATTTGTCTGCTTATCGGAGTTTTTTTCCCACCGGATACTCGCCGAAAACAGATACTTTAACAAATACTTTAGAAAAACAGGAAACCATTATGATACTTGCAGTACAAAATATCACAAAATCATATGGACAGGATGAAATATTAAAGAATATCAACTTCCAGCTTGAAGCCCGCGAGAAGGCCGCTATCGTTGGAATAAACGGTGCCGGAAAATCCACGCTTCTTAAGATCATAAACAAACTGGAAAATGCAGATTCCGGAAATGTGATAATTGCCAAGGATACCTCCATTGGATATATGTCACAGCATCAGGACATATCGATAGACAATACTATCTATGCAGAGCTGCTTGAAACAAAGCGCTGGCTGATCGATATGAAGGACAGGATACGTTCCATCGAGCATGAAATGGCATCCTGCGAAGGACCGGAGCTTGATAATCTTCTTGAAGAATACAACAGGCTTTCGACTACATTTGACCGCGAAAACGGTTATGCTTATGAAAGCGAGATAACCGGCGTTATAAAGGGTCTCGGCTTTACCGAAGCTGACTTTGACAGAAATATCAATACCCTCTCCGGCGGACAGAAGATCCGTATCGGACTCGGCAAGCTTCTTTTGGAGAAGCCTGATATACTTATGCTCGACGAGCCTACGAACCACCTTGACACCGATTCCGTAGCATGGCTTGAGGGCTTTCTCTCAGCCTATCCGGGAGCAGTTATCGTAGTAAGCCACGACAGATATTTTATCGACAAGGTTTCCTCAAAGATAATCGAGATAGATAATGGCGTATCGACTGTTTATAAGGGCAATTACTCTTACTACGCTTCAGAGCGCGCCAAGATAAGAGCTGCAAAGCTTAAGGCCTATCTTAATCAGCAGAAGGAGATCCAGCATCAGGAGGATGTTATCAATAAACTGAAGGAATTCAACCGTGAGAAATCCATCAAGCGTGCCGAAAGCCGTGAGAAGATGCTTTCCAAGGTTGAGCGTCTTGAGAAGCCTACCGAAGTAAATGCAGACATGAGACTCTCTCTTGAACCTATAACAGAATCCGGAGAGGATGTATTATTTGTCAGCGGTCTCTCAAAATCATTTAACGGCAATCTGCTTTTCAGCGACCTTATGATAGACATCAAAAGAGGTGAGCACGTTGCACTTATCGGCGGAAATGGAACCGGCAAGACAACGATACTTAAGCTTATCAATCATATATATACAAGAGACAGCGGTACAGTCACTCTCGGAGCGAGGGTAAAGGTTGGATATTTCGATCAGGAGCATCATGATCTGTCCCCTGAAAATACTATCTTTGATGAGATCTCGGATTCCTTCCCTGATCTTACCAATACCAAGATAAGAAATGTCCTTGCAGCCTTCCTCTTTACAGGCGATGATGTATTTAAGAAGATAAAGGATCTCTCAGGCGGCGAACGCGGAAGAGTTTCCCTTGCGAAGCTCATGCTCTCTCCTGCAAACTTTCTGATACTCGATGAGCCTACGAACCATCTGGATATCCAATCAAAGGAAATCCTCGAGGACGCTCTGTCATCCTACAAAGGAACAGTGCTTTTCGTAAGCCATGACAGATATTTCATCAATAAAGTATCTACAAGGATACTTGAATTAAGAAATAAGGTCCTTACAAACTACAAGGGTAATTACGATTACTATACCCTCCATAAGGACGAGCTTTACGATCTGCAGCATCCGAAGACTTCTTCATCTGCAGTAAAGGACTCCTCTTCTTCTGCACCTTCCGCTGCAGCACAAACTGATTCCAAAGAAGAGTTCCTTAAGTTTAAGGCTGAGCAGGCTGCCCTTCGCAAGAAGGAAAATGATATCAAGAAGATTGAAGCACGTATCTCTTCTCTCGAGGAAGAGCTTTCGGCAGTAAATGCCATGATAGAGGATCCTGCAAATGCTACCAACTCCTCAAAGCTTACCGAGCTTTCTGAAAAGCACGCCAAGTTAAGTGAAGAGCTGGATCAGCTGTACGAAAAATGGAGCGAGCTGTCTGAATAAAAGGCATCACGGCGGCGACATGAACTGTACCAGCATGGCGGCAACATGAGCTGCACCAGCATGACGGCGAAATGAACTGCACCGGCAGCGCCATGGTCAGTTGCAATATAAAAACTCACGGGATAAACACTATTTAAAAGTGATATCCCGTGAGTTTTATTTTATCATCATGCTTGATCAATCTCTGATCATTATTCTCCGGTAACTACCTTACCGTCCTTAATCTCATATGTCTTATCTTCAACAGTTACAGATCCTGTAGTTGTAAATGATACCTTACCGTCCTTAACATACCATTTTCCTTCTTCACCGTTAACTGTACCCTTTACGACAGCTTCACGCTTCTCATTAACGATACCCTTAACAACGAAGTACCAATCCTTATCTAACTGTGCAAAGCCTGTGTAGGTCTCATCCTTGAAGCCGTCCTTTACGAAGTAGAGCTTCTTGTTCTTGTTGTATCTCATAAGACCGTTTGCATCCTTAGAATCAAATGGATAAGTAACTACATCTTCCTTCTGGATTTCCTTTTCTTCCTTATCATCAGCAAAATACTTCTTCTCTTCCTTGCAGAACCAGAATTCAATATTTCCTGCTGTTGTAAGTGTAGCTTCTACAGCCTTCTTATGTGTAAGCTTATGAACAACCTTCTCTGTTGTAGCTTCTGTTGTTGCCTCTGTCACAGCCTCTGTTGTTGGAGCAGCTGTTGTAGGCGCTGCGGTTACAGCCTCGGTTGTTGCTGCAGCTGCAGCCTCTGTAGTACTCTTATCATCGTCCTTCTTACCACCGGTAATACCGATAAGTATTACTATGATTGCGATAACAGCTACTGCCACTATACCGATAACGATATTCTTCTTGTTGTTGCCGTCACTCGGAGGAGTACCCTTAATATCATTAAGAGTGAGATTCTCCATCTCCTTCTTTGCTTTTGCTTCTTCAATTCTCTTCTTTATCTCTTCTGCAGTCTTTTCATCAGGGACTGCTGGTGAAGACATAGCAGATGGGTTAACATAATTCTTCTTAAGAGCTGATGTAGAAGCATCACCCTCAGGATTAAATGTATTAGCCGGCTGCTTTGGTGCAGCTCCCTGTACAGGTGGTACTGGTGGTACAGGAGGTACCGGCTGTGCCGGTGTGACAGGTGGTACCGGTCTTGGTGCTTCAGGAGCATTTCCCTGTACATTCTGATTCATCTGCTGCTGCAGCTTCATCATATCTGCAGCTTCAAGGCTTACTGTCTGAATTTCATCATCACTTGGAGGGATAGGAACCGCATTCTGGTTTCTGAAACCGTTTTCGGTTACAAAATTCTCCGGAATATATGAAGCCTTAAGGTTAACTGTAGCTTCCTCATCATCATAATAACCATTAGCAAATCCGTTGCTGTATGATGGTCTCTGCTGCTGGGGAGCATTTGGTCTCTGCTGCTGATTTCTAAGTCTGCCAGAGTCCGTCTTGGTAGGATCATTCAGCTGAGGCATATATTTTCTGTTGTTAAATCCACACCTTCCGCAGATGATCTCATCATCCGTCATTTTATTACCGCATTTTACACAAAACATTTTCTCACCTCTATATTTCTATAAGATTTAGTTTGTTGTTTCAGTTGTGGTTTCATCTTCCCCCAGCATATCAACAGCAGCATCCTTAAGTGATTTTCCAAAGAGTGCAGCGAGATCCTTCTCATCACCGTTTCTTCTGATCGCATTGTAAACGCAGTCAAAAGCATCATCATCTATTGGATTGCTTCCGTTCTCTCCGCCGTAAACCCATGTATAATGTTCAAATACAACATATACCATAAGTACTCCCATGTCATCTCCGAAAATCTCCTTGTGAAGATTCTCAAGATAGGTATCGATAGATTCACTTGGAAGTGTCTCGAGTATCATAAGATAAGGTCTAATACCTGTTCTCTTATAATAATATTTAAAGCCGTCTGTAAGTGCAGCTTCATTTGTGGAATTTACAAAGTACTCACTGTTATTACCCTTATCGGTATAGAATTCGGAAACTCCTGCATCATATCCGCTCTTCTTCTTTGCGTGAGTTACTCTTCCCTCCTTAATGGTATATACAATGCCTTCCTTTTCGTATTTACCGCTGAAGCTGTAGTCAACCTTACCGTTAACTATATACCATTTTCCTTCATCATTCTGACCTATGGTATCCTTGAACTCAACCTTACCGTTCTTGATATACCACCAACCGTTTTCATTTCTTGCAACTGTGTCAGTGAATTCAACCTTGCCGTTTACAACGTTCCACCATGCGTCCTCGCCGTAAACCTCGCCTCTGATAACACTTGTGATAGTGGTATCAACCTTTCCTTCAGATACATAGTACCAGTCTGTGATAAGCTTGGCAAATCCGGTAAAGCTTGGATCGCAGACACCATTTCTTACATAATAAAGCTTCTTGTCATCGCCGTATTCAACCAGTCCGTTTGCTTCTTTATCAAAGATATATGATTCAACCTCTTCAACAGAAAGCTCATTCTTGGCCTTCTCATCAGAAAAATACTTTCCGCAGTCTGTACAGAAATAGCAGTCGATCGAGCCCTTCTCATATATCGTTGCTTCTCTCGCACTTACATGAATAAGCTTATGAGCATCCGCTTCGTCCTTATCATTTTTGTTCTTATTTATTATCAGAAAAACAGCTGCTACTATAGCGATAACCGCAACTACTGCAGCAACGATTATCCCTATGGATTTTCCTCCCGATGAAGCCTCGCTGTTCTTTGATTCCTTCTTTTTGTCTTTATCTTCCAACTTTCTCTTTTCCTTCCTGTTTTCTCGTTACTAATTGATTATTCTATACCATTCCTTATATTAAAGTCAAGAAAAAGCCTTTTCCCTGCCTGCTCCTCTCAGCTTCCTTACGCCTTGCACATAGTGATCAGTCTGTCAGCCTTTTTTTCAGTTAAGAAGCATGAGTGCAGCACTGATATTTGAAACCGGAAATATCTTTATATCAAGAGCATCCATGGTTTTCTTATCATAATTTGAAAATGGTATTATACATGAGGTAAAGCCCATTTTCTTCGCTTCACCTATTCTCTGCATAATATTTCTGATGCCTCTTATCTCACCGGCAAGTCCTATCTCTCCTATGATACAGCAGCCGCTGTCAAGCGCTCTGTTCCTGAAGCTTGAAGCTATAGCCATCGCAATTCCAAGATCCGCTGAAGGATCGTTAAGCTTAAGTCCGCCTGCGATATTTACATAGCAGTCGGAGCCTGCAAGATTCAGTCCTGCCCTTTTCTCAAGTACAGCCATGATAAGATTTACTCTGTTATAATCAACTCCTACAGACGTTCTTCTCGCCATATTGAAGTTTGAATCGCATACCAGCGCCTGTATCTCAAGAAGCATTGCACGGCTGCCCTCTATGGTACTTACGACCACAGACCCCGGTGCATCGACAGGGCGTCCGTTAAGAAACATCTGCGAAGGATTATTTACCTCCTCGAGACCGTTTTCCGTCATATTGAAAACGCCGATCTCATTTGTGGAACCGAATCTGTTCTTAACCGCGCGGAGTATCCTGAAGCCGGCATTTCCGTCTCCTTCAAAATACAGTACAGAATCAACCATATGCTCAAGAGTTCTTGGACCCGCTACGGTTCCTTCCTTCGTAACATGGCCTACGATAAATACAGCCACATTCATCTTTTTTGCGATCTGCAGAAGGCGGCTTGTGACCTCTCGTACCTGGGTGACCGTACCCGGTGCATTATCTACATCGGCTGCTGTCATGGTCTGTATCGAGTCCACTATCATCACCTCTGCATTGCAGTTTTCAAGCGAAGCAAAGATATTATCAAGATCATTATCGCTCATAAGAAGAAGCTTATCGCCTTTAGCTCCAAGCCTCTCGCCTCTCATCTTGATCTGGGCAAGAGATTCCTCACCGGAAACGTAAAGGACTGTCGTTCCCTTATCTGACAGATTTCTGCACATCTGCAGAAGCAGCGTAGACTTTCCGATGCCCGGATCTCCTCCGACAAGCACAAGTGAGCCCTTTACTATGCCTCCGCCAAGCACTCTGTCCAGCTCTGTATTTCCGGTTGCCATCCTTACCTCTTCCGTAACCTCAACCTTATTTATACTCATCGCAGCAGGTCTTTTTACCTGTACAGGTGTATATGCCGTATTCTTTTTTACAACAACCTTTTCCTCCGCAAATGTATTCCAGCTCTTACACGCCGGACACTGTCCCATCCATTTTGACGCCTCAAAGCCGCATTCACTGCAGAAAAAAACTGTTTTATCCTTCGCCAAAGTCCTTACCTCTCAAATCCAGGATTTTTTATAATAAAAGAGGTGGCAAATGCTTTCCCGCAGATACCACCCCTTTAACAGATTACATCTTTTCTATCTCAACGTCTACATGATCATTTTCTTCAAGTTCAACGCTTATACTGAGCTTTCCGCCGAGATTGGTCTTCATCTTGCCTACATACACTTCATTTACATGAACCTTGTATTCCTTCTCAGGCTCAAGCTCAAGTGTTATCTGTGCATCCTTATCTCCCTCAACGGAAAATACAACCTTCTTGTCGGTTGCTCTGAAATCATGTACTGCTGTTCCCGGTACAGATTCATAAACGAATGCTCCGTTCTTCTCAAGCTTTGTAATCTCATAAAACGTTTTTATCTTATAACTGTCACCATTATATTTAAACCCATCCTGCTTGGTTTTTTCCTTAAGTTCATAATTGCCGAAGCTAAGTGCTCCATTCTCTTCTTCACGTATTAATTCACTAATAACTGCCACTTTCTTAACCTCCTCGTAAAGCTGATTATTGCAGGGAAATTCACTCCCCGTCCGGTCGAAATCACTGATACCTTACCCTTTAGTATCTCTTTCGTCCTATTTTTGATTATATATTAATCATCAATATTTTTCCACAAAAAAAAGGATGAATTTTATTATTTTTTTACAGCGGATACGACTTCGGAAAAAGCCTCCGAAAATGTGCATTTTTCTTGGAAAACACTTGCTTTATAAGCCCTTCACAATGTATACTTATAGAAGCGTTTTCCTATTTTAAAAGGGCAGACGTCTATTTGAGGGAGGCTTCCTGCATATAGTGCAGGAACAGAAAATTTAAGAAAAATTTTACGGAGATTTTGGGGAAATGAAATACGAAACCATCGTCCTTTCAGAGGAGAGAAATGTAACCTTAACAACATACATGATAGAGGGTTCGGCCGGCTATCAGGAATTTATAAAAAGACCGCTCGTTCTGATATGTCCGGGCGGCGGATATTCACATTTATCCAAGAGGGAAGCAGAACCTATAGCCATGAGATATCTGTCAGCAGGCATCCACGCTGCCATACTTCTCTACGGCATCCAGGAGCATGCTGTTGCACCGGGACCGCTCAAGGATATCGCGCAGGCTGTTGCATTCTTAAGAGACAGAGCCGATGAATACTGTATAGATAATGATTCCATCTATGTCTGCGGCTTCTCTGCAGGTGCTCATGTTGCCTGTCAGCTCGGAGTATTCTGGAACAATCCGGAGCTTCTCCCTGAATATAAGGAAAACCCGGAACGCGTAAAGCCAAATGGAATGATCCTTGCATATCCGGTCATCGATCTGCATGCTTCCGCAACACATCTTGACATCGGAATCCGTCCGGGAACAGATATAAATGATGTATACTATGATCAGAAGCATCCGAAGATGCCTCTCTCTGAAATGATAGTCATGGACGAGAAGGAAGGACGCTATTTTATCAACTTTGAGAAATCAATGAATGCATATATTTTTGACGGAATGTACACTCCTGAACAGGAGGACTTCTACAGTCTTCAGAATCAGGTCAGCAGCGATACACCTCCGGCCTTTATCTGGCACGCAGGCGGTGACGGTCTGATATCTCCGACCAACTCACTTGACCTTGCATCCGCCCTCTATAAGCACGGCATCCCTGTGGAGCTTCATCTTTATGACGGCGGCAATCATGGTATCTCTCTGGCAGACCACACAACAGCCGGCTGCCCTAACGACTACTATCCTTACGCAAAGAGCTGGATGCAGCACTCGATAGACTGGATACTTAGCCGCAGCGGCCTTGAAAAACAGATACTTGATTCATTTAACAGCTAAACCATCAAAAAAAGAAATTTTAGTTTTGAGGAAATACAATGTATAATGTACTGATTGCAGATGATGAAAAGATAATAAGAATGGGACTTTGCAGTATTATCGACTGGAACGCCTGCGGCTTCAACATTATCGGAGAGGCTGCAAACGGCAGCGAAGCTCTCAGCTTTATCAAGGAGAATAATCCTGATGTTGTAATGATAGATATCAGGATGCCTAAGCTCCAGGGACTTGACGCTATCAAAAAGGCCCGTGATGAAGGCTTTACCGGTAAGGTCATAGTTCTATCCGGCTATTCAGACTTTGAATATGCAAGAACAGCCATGCGCTACGGCACAGTCGCATATCTCACGAAGCCGGTCGATACCGACGAGCTCCTTACTGTTCTTACCAAGATCAAGGATGAGCTTGATAAGGAAAGATCTGTCCGCGAGAACAAGGATATATTTATGTCCAAGGCGAGAAAGACTCTTCTCAGAAGCTTCCTGACCGGAGAGCTGAGTCTCAGCAAAGAAGAGATAAATGATCTTAATCTTGACCATTCCTCTTATCAGGTAATCTTCTATGAAAAGTACAGCGAAAATGTATCCGATATATCCTACAGTCTTTCAGACCTGCTCAGGGTTACCAATCAGAATGAACGTGAGATTGAATCCATCGATATAGACGGAAGAAATGTTATCCTTCTCAAAGGAAATCATCCGATCGATAAGCTGAATCAGATGCTGGAGAAGTATTCCGGGGATCTTCCTCCGGAGAAGAACTCTCCTCTTGATTCGATCTTTATATCCTGCGGAAGCGTTGTAGACAGTGTCGAGAAGATACCGCTCTCTTATTCGGAAGCTCACAGCCTTCTCATGCACAGATTCTTCTGCGACCAGAACCAGCATACTCTGATTTATCCTGATGACATCAGAAAGCCGTCCGGCGATTATTCCTACATATCGGATGGTTCAGTCGATCTGGACTCCTTAAAAGAAAAGATCATCAAGGATTACACCGGTCAGCTGGTCAATAATATTCAGGTATTTAACAGAAATAAGATCGCCGTTATCTTAAGAGACCTTCAGGACACACTTTACAGTGCTCCATTTACGATAACCGAGGAAAAGAACCTTTTAGTGGATATCTACCTTCGCATCAAGGAGGATCTGATCGTCCATTACAGCCAGCAGGAAATACCATTTATGACGGATTCAGAGGTACTGTCCTTTATACTCGACAGCTACTACCTCTATGAGATAGTCCTCTTCATGGCCGAGCAGTTTGACAAGATCATGGAATCCATCGGTTATTCCTCAAGAGACAGCATCATCAGTGATGTTATATATTATATCGATCACAATTATCAGACCAACATTACTCTTGAAAATATCGCCCCTCTCTTCGGATATAACAGCTCTTATCTTGGCAAGATCTTCAACAAGAAGCTGGGCGTAAACTTCAACTCCTACCTCGACAGTGTCAGAGTGGAAAGAGCCAAGGACATTCTCCTCTCCACAAAGAACCAGGTATATAAGGTTGCTGAAATGGTAGGCTATAAAAATGTAGACTACTTCCACATTAAATTCAAGAAGCATACCGGAATGAGTCCTGCCGAATTCAGAAAGCAGAACCAGGAGGGTTAATACAAACCGGTCAGTTAATAAAAACGGCAGATCATATCAACGATCTGCCGTTTTTATTATGCTTCTTTAATCATTCTGTTTTAAATTTTTTTCTTACTGCTCTTCATCTCTGTCGCTGTAGGTTTCAAGTCCGTCCTCAGTATTCTGTCTCTCTATCCTTCGGAATATCGGCATTGCAAACATCGATACGGTAAGTATGATAGCCGCAGGTCCGATAAGTATTCCTATAAGTATCAGAGTCCAGTTCCACATGAATGAAAGGACAAGTATAGCGATAACAAGTGCCAGAAGAACGGTTCTTCCGAAATATCTTATTGAGATCCTGAAGGAATTCTTGATGGTATTTCTCAGTGAATTGGTATATCTTGCCGAAAGCGGAAATGCATATACCAGACAACTGAAGAATATCGCTCCCGACAGGAAGCCCCACATAAGAAGAAATATAGTCGCATTCGGAACCTTGTTGAATATTTCAAAATCAAGATAAACCGTATATGATGCAACCAGTGCGATGAGTCCCAGAGGGAAGCCCTGCTTCAGATTCTTCTTATACGCCTGAATGAACTGCTTTACTACATAGCCTTCCTTGTTCTCGGCAAGCTTAAGTCCGATATCAAATGCGGCAACCGTTGATACTCCTATCGTGGTACCGAGTCCGATTATCGTGCCTACCAGCCAGCAGATATTCAGAAGAAACATATTAGTGAGGGCAGACATGAATTTATATATTGGTCCGTCAATACTAAACATTTTCATATCTGCCCTCTCCTTTATGATTAAATATTTTTCGGCCTGC
>ONVE01000256.1 GCA_900321215.1 uncultured Eubacterium sp.
CTCATGAATTCCTCGCCCTCAGGAGTTATCACGATGCCTCTGTTAGATCTGACGAAAACGTCAAATCCTATCTCTTCCTCCAGTTCCTTAACCGAACCTGACAGGCTGGGCTGGGAAATGAAAAGCCTTTTTGCCGCTTCATTTATCGATCCGCAATCCGCAATGGTGATCGCATATTTTAGCTGCTGAAGTGTCATATTTCCTACCTCTTCTCTTTCTCTTCCCGAAGTTAAAGGATCTCCTGCCCTTTAATCTTACTCAGCAAAAAGTGCTGTTGATAAATATCTGTCTCCTGAATCCGGAAGAAGTGCAACTATTGTCTTACCCTTATTCTCCGGTCTCTTTGCAAGCTCAGTTGCAGCGTAAAGAGCTGCGCCTGAAGAGATACCTACGAGAAGTCCCTCATTTCTTGCTATCTTTCTGCCTGTTTCAAATGCATTCTCATTTGATACCGGAATAACCTCATCATAGATCTTTGTATCAAGTGTGTCAGGAACAAAGCCTGCGCCAATACCCTGGATCTTGTGAGCTCCCGCTCTTCCCTGTGAAAGTACAGGGCTGTCTGCAGGCTCGACTGCTACTATCTTAACGTTTGGATTCTTCTCCTTAAGATACTGGCCTACACCTGTGATGGTTCCGCCTGTACCTACACCTGCTACGAATATATCAACCTGTCCGTCTGTATCCTCCCAGATCTCAGGACCTGTTGTTGCCTTATGTGTTGCAGGATTTGCAGGGTTTACGAACTGACCTACAATGATAGATCCCTCAATCTCTTTATTGAGCTCCTCTGCCTTTGCGATAGCTCCCTTCATACCCTTGCTTCCTTCTGTAAGTACGAGCTCTGCACCGTATGCCTTCATGAGAGTTCTTCTCTCAACGCTCATCGTCTCAGGAAGAGTGATGATAACCTTGTATCCCTTTGCTGCTGCTATAGCTGCGATACCGATACCTGTATTTCCTGATGTTGGCTCGATAAGGGTTGCTCCCGGCTTGATGATTCCTCTTGCCTCGGCATCCTCGATCATTCCGAGTGCGATACGGTCCTTAACGCTTCCTGCAGGGTTGAAAAGCTCAAGCTTTGCAAGTATTCTTGCTCCCTCTGCATTTTCATTCTTCTGATACTTCTTAACCTCAAGTAAAGGTGTCTTTCCAATAAGCTCTGATGCGCTTTCATAAATTCTTGCCATGTCTTTATCCTCCCATTTCTAAAAATGTATTTTGTTATCAGTTTCTCCGGCACATTTTTCTTTTTTATCAGTGCCTTTTGTTTATCATGGGTTCATTATAGCCAAAACCTATATAAAGTGTTAATTCTTTAATCCTTTAATCTGTTATAGCATTTACCTATAACCACATCAAGTATAAATTTGGATTATTTTTCATAAAAAATACTCCCTTCGCCGGTCATCCCGGCAAAGAGAGTATATATGGAAGGGATTTTATCTGCTCATATAAAGTTCGTAGTACGCGCCCTTCTTCGCCATCAGCTCATCATGGGTGCCTGCCTCAACGATACCGCCCTGATCTATGTACATTATCTTGTCACAGTTACGGATGGTTGAAAGCCTGTGCGCGATGATAAATGAAGTCCGCCCCTTAAGCATATTGTCGAGGCCTGTCTGGAGCGCTTTCTCGGTACGTACGTCTATGCTGGAGGTCGCCTCGTCGAGTATAAGTATCTTCGGATCCGAAAGTACCGTCCTTGCAAATGAAAGCAGCTGCTTCTCGCCCTCGCTGAGTGTACCGCCCCTTTCCTTTACCTCGGTCTGATAGCCGTCCTTCATCCTGCCTATAAATTCATCGGCACATACAGTCTCGGCTGCCTTACGTATCTCTTCAGCGTCCGCATCCAGTCTGCCGTATCTGATATTATCCTCAACAGTTCCGGAGAAGACAAAGCTGTCCTGCATCATTATACCCATCTGGCTTCTCAGCGACTTGAGCGTCACCTTGGAGATGTCCTGTCCGTCAATAAGTATCCTTCCGGAATTAACATTATAGAATCTGGAGATAAGATTTACTATGGTACTCTTTCCTGCGCCCGTAGGTCCTACAAGTGCAACGCTTTCTCCGGCCTTAACCTTAAAGGAAACATTCTTAAGTACCATGCCTCCTTTTCTCTTAAGCACACCGCTGCCAAAGGAAGCTCCCGATTCTTTACCCATCTTATTATCTGTATTATTTTCTGATCCGTTTTCATCCTCTTCATTTTCATATGCAAAGAAGACATTTTCAAATGTAACATCACCCTTGACCGGCTGCATATTTACAGCATCCTCTGCATCTCTTACGCTGACCGGTTCATCGATCGTCTCAAAGATTCTCTCAAGGTAAGCCACATTATTGATAAAATTATTGAAGATATTTCCGAGGTTCATGATCGGCTGCCAGAAATATGATGCATAGCCAGATACAGCCACTATCGTTCCGAGAGATTTATTGCCGCTTCCGAAGATGAAAAGTCCGAAGAAGAAGATAGCCGCCCTGACAAATACAGAGATACTGTCAATCCCCGGCCATACAAGGTTTGAGTACTTGACAGCCGTATGCCAGGTCTTCCTGCAGTCACCGGAAAGCTCTCTGAAGATCTCTGTATTCTCGTCCTCACGAGCAAATATCTGGGTGATCTTCGCGCCGACTATATTTTCCTGAAGATATGCATTCAGGTTGGAATTCTTGTTGGAAACCGCCTGCCACGCCTTCCTCTGCTTATTCTTGATCCAGAACATGAATACAGCGAGAAATGGCACGCCGCACATAACAACGAGCGCAAGCTGAACATCCGCCATAAACATGAAGATTATGATGAATACAAGGTTAAAGCCCTCAAGGACTATATTTATAAGTCCGTTCGACAGCATATCCGACACCGAATTCACGTAATTTACCACTCTTATAAGTATCTTACCGTGCGGCCTGTTGTCGTAATATTCAAAAGGAAGCTCCTGAAGATGTCCGAAGAGATCCTTTCTTATATCATAAATGATGTTCTGGCTCACATTTACCATTATCCTGCTTCTTATAGTCGTAAATATCACGCTCACAAGATAGAGGCATGCCATAAGAATTGCAAGAGTCATAAGCAGCCTTACATTCTTGTCCGGAACAGCCTTATCAAGTGCCCTCTTCGTAACCAGCGGTGCAAGATATCCGAAGGCACCTCCGATACCGCTTAAAATGAGGGCGAGCACCATCACTCTTATGTATTTTTTAATGTAAACAGACGCGCGGATCAGATGCTTTATATTAAAAGCCTCTACCAGCTCTTCGTCCTGTTTGTAAGTATTTTTAGCCATTTTTACGCCTCACCTGTCTGCAGCTTTACAAGCTCGCTGTAGTATCCTTTAGCAGCAACAAGCTCATCATGAGTTCCTTCTTCAACTATCCTTCCGTCTCGAAGTATGAGTATCCTGTCAGCCGTTCTCGCTGTTGATATTCTCTGCGCGATAATGATCTTCGTGGTACTGTAATCCAGATTCTGCAGTGCCTCCTGGATATGCTTCTCCGTCTCAAGATCGACCGCGGAAGTCGTGTCATCAAGTATCAGTATTGAAGGCCGGACCGCAAGAGCCCTTGCGAGAGAAATTCTCTGCTTCTGTCCTCCGGAAAGTCCCACGCCTCTTTCGCCGACGATAGTATCATAGCCGTCCGGCATTTTTGAGATGAAATCATCCGCTGCGGAATATTTCGCAAACTTTATAACATCACTCAGCTTTATCGTTCCGTCACCATAGGCGATATTTCCTTCTATGGTATCCGAATACAGAAGTACATCCTGAGTCGCAAGTCCGATATTTCTTCTGAGGTCCTTTAGCTTATAATCTGAAACCCTTCGTCCGTCTATCAGAACCTCTCCGGCGGTTGCCTCGAAGAATCTCGGGATAAGATTTATAAGTGTGGTCTTTCCGCAGCCGGTCTCACCCATTATAGCGACCGTTTCTCCCGCCGCAGCCTTAAATGAAATGTCATAAAGCACCGGTATGGTTCCGTCATCATATTTAAATGAAACATTCCTAAACTCTATCTCTCCGTCAAATCTTCCCGGATGACTTACAGCATCCTCGGCATCCCTGATGGAAGGCTCGGCGTAGTATATCTCCATTACCTTATCTGAAGCCGCAGAAAATCTCTGGAATTCATTCATGATATTTCCCATCATACGCATCGGATTGGATATTGCCCATATAAGACCTGAAAATGCAACATATTCGCCCATTGTAAGCTCGTCATGGATAAGGAAGAGTCCGCCCACCGCAAGCATTACTACAGGCATCAGATTTGCAATGCTTTCTACATAAGGAAAGAACTTTATCCAGACAAGTCCGGTCTTCTTGTTGGTCTCTCTGTAATCAGTATTTGCCTTATCGAATTTTTCTATCTCATATTCTTCCCTTGCAAATGCCTTTACCACCCTGTTGCCGGCTATATTTTCCTGAGCTATCGTATTCAGCCCCGAAAGCTTCTCGCGAAGAAGAGCATGAAGAGGTGCTACCTTCTTCTTAAAAAGGTAAATGATCATAAAGACGAAAGGTGATATCGCCAGAAGTGAAAGTGCCATCTTCCAGTTAATAAATATGAAGTATACCGCAACCGCAAAGAACAGCGAAAATGACTCTATGACAACCCTGACAACCCATGCAGTCATATGTCTTACTGCATCAAGATCTCCGGTCACTCTGGTCATCAGGTCACCTGTTCTGTAGGTACTGTAAAATGTCATGTCCTGCCTCTCAAGCTTATTAAAGAGAAAGTTTCTTACACGGAAGAGAACCTTCTGCGAAACATGCTCATAAGCCATACAGTCCGCATAAACCACAATGGTTCGAAGAACAGTAAGTCCCACCATCAGTACCAGCAGCTTAAAGAAAAGATCCTTATGAAGCTCCAGATTCTCTCTTGCATTTTCTCCGCTCAAAAATGTATCCACTATCCTTCCGGAAAAATACGGTACCGTAAGCTGCATCACATTGTAGAGAACTGTTCCGAACATAGCCGCTATATAAAGCGCATGGCAGCCCTCGGCATTCTCCCACATCCACGCAAGCTTCGTCTTAGGATATTTTTTTTCTTTCCCGTTTTTCATACTATACTCCTCTAAACCGGTACTTATAGAATTGGTTTCCCGATATTTTTCGAAAGTTAGAGTAGCATTCAGTATAAAAATATACTATAATCCATTTGCATAATAATTGAACAAATCTATCCACACAAATTTGACACAATCTGGACTTTATCCTTAAAAACACTCAAAAACTGACAGTTTATATATAAAAATCATTTTCAGGGAGAATATAATGGACCTTTTTGAATACAGCGACATACTTAATTCGCCGGTAGAGGCCTTCTACTGTGCAGATACATCCACGAAGCTTCCGGTACGCTCGCACTGGCATTATTTTGTAGAAATGCTTTATATAGAAGAAGGCAGCATCACTGTGAATTTTAACAACCTTTCGTACACTCTGTCGAAAGGCGACATGATGATCATTCCGCCGCAGACCGTTCATTCGATATATCAGAGTACTCCGGCGCCCTTCCGATATATCTGCATCAAGTTCAATGCCAGGAGAATACAGTTCATGGACAGCTACATCCCGGATACCTCGGCACTCCTTGCCTATATCGCCGGTCTGAAGGAGCCTCATTATATCTTTAACGACAGTGATTTTGAAGACGGACTCCTTAAAGGCTTCTTCGAGAAAATACTATCCGAGGTAAGATCCAGGGAATACGGCTACTACAACTACATTTATAACAGGATCACCGGACTCCTGCTTCAGATCATAAGAAAATGGTACAATTCCGGAATTCCTCTCAGCAAGGAGGATATCGCAAATACAGACAGCAGTCTTCTCCACGAGGCGCTGATCTACATAGACAAACATTCAAATGAAAATATCAGCATCGACCACCTTGCGAAGCTCTCGAATATGAGCTATTCATATTTTGCCAAGCAGTTCCGCATGAAATATGGTCAGAGCTGCAAGCAGTATATCGAGTTCATAAGGCTGAGCAAGGCGGAGAACCTGCTGCTCTTCACAAACTATGACCTTAGCTATATAGCAAATGAAACCGGCTTCTCCGACTGCAGCCACCTGATCAGATGCTTCAAGAAAAAATATGATATAACACCTAAACAGTTCCGGAAATCACATGGTATGTAGTATTCCGGCAAAATAAAAGCCTGTAAGACGGAAGTGTTGTGAATTTGCCATTCACAGCTCCTGCCTCACAGGCTTTTATTATTCTAAATTTATCTGGCTATAAGCTTACAGATCTACCTTTGGAAGTCCTGCAAAGCTCTGCTCAAGCTCTTCATCTGTAGGGATGTAATCGCTCATAACGCCATCATTAAACTTCTGATATGCAACCATATCAAAATATCCTGTTCCAGTAAGTCCGAATACAATAGTCTTCTCTTCACCGGTCTCCTTGCACTTAAGTGCCTCATCGATAGCTACTCTTATAGCGTGGCTTGATTCAGGAGCAGGAAGGATTCCTTCAACTCTTGCAAACTGAGTAGCAGCTTCAAATACTGCTGTCTGCTCAACGCTTCTTGCCTCCATTAAGCCGTCATGGTAAAGCTGTGAAAGGATAGGGCTCATTCCATGATATCTGAGACCTCCGGCATGATTTGCAGAAGGTATGAAGTTACTTCCAAGAGTATACATTTTAGCAAGAGGACATACCTTTCCTGTATCACAGAAGTCGTATGCAAATTTACCTCTTGTAAAGCTTGGGCATGATGCCGGCTCAACAGCAATTATCTGATACTGATTCTCTCCTCTGAGCATTTCTCCGATAAATGGAGATACAAGTCCGCCGAGGTTTGAACCGCCGCCCGCACATCCGATAATCATATCCGGCTTAATGTTATACTTATCAAGAGCAGCCTTTGTCTCAAGTCCGATAACTGTCTGATGAAGAAGTACCTGATTAAGTACGCTTCCGAGAACATATCTGTATCCGTCAAGCTTAGTCTCAGCCTCAACTGCTTCTGAGATAGCACATCCAAGGCTTCCGGTTGTTCCAGGATGCTCTGCAAGTATCTTTCTTCCGACCTCTGTTGTATCACTCGGAGAAGGAGTTACTGTTGCTCCGTAGGTTCTCATCACTTCTCTTCTGAAAGGCTTCTGCTCATATGAAACCTTAACCATATATACTCTGCAGTCAAGCCCGAAATATGCGCATGCCATTGAAAGTGCTGTTCCCCACTGACCTGCACCGGTCTCTGTGGTAACACCCTTAAGCCCCTGCTTCTTAGCATAATACGCCTGAGCGATAGCAGAATTCAGCTTATGGCTTCCGCTGGTATTATTTCCCTCGAATTTATAGTATATCTTTGCAGGAGTCTGAAGCTTCTCCTCAAGGCAGTAAGCACGTACAAGTGGAGATGGACGATACATTCTGTAGAATTTAAGAATCTCTTCAGGGATCGGAATAAACGCTGTAGTATCATCCAGTTCCTGCTTAATGAGGTCATCGCAGAATACTCCGGCAAGTTCCTCTGCAGTCATAGGCTGAAGCGTTCCCGGATTAAGAAGCGGTGCCGGCTTGTTCTTCATATCTGCTCTGACATTGTACCAATCCTTTGGAAGCTCATTCTCTTCCAGGTAAATCTTGTAAGGTATATTCATTTTATATAATTCCTCCTAGCGTTCAGATTATATTACATCTGTATTACCTGATTC
>ONVE01000255.1 GCA_900321215.1 uncultured Eubacterium sp.
CAAAGCAACAGGCTGTCATGATTTTATCATGGGTCTGGAAAATGGATACAACACAGAGGTCGGCGGCTCAGGCGGACATCTGTCAGGGGGAGAGAGGCAGAGAATATGTATCGCAAGAGCCATGCTTAAGGATGCGCCGGTTGTCATCATGGATGAGGCAACCGCATATACCGATCCGGAGAATGAAGCACTGGTTCAGGAGAGTGTTGCAAAGCTTGTAAAGGGTAGGACACTTATCGTAATCGCTCACAGACTTTCCACTATCAAGGATGCTGACAAGATATTTGTGATTAACGACGGAAATGTAGAAGCAGTCGGTACTCATGATGAGCTTCTCGGCCACAGTCTGCTGTATAAGAGTATGTGGGAGGCACATAGTATGGCTAAGGATGGAGCGGATGACAGCGAAGGCTTTGCTGCCGGAAAGGAGAGCAAATATGCTTAATATGTTAAAGAAGTTCTTCGATTTTTGCAGTAAGAAGAACAGGAACAAGTTTTATATGGCTGTATTTCTCGGGGTACTGGACGCACTGCTTGGAGCCATGAAGATACCGGCAGCTTTCTTTGCGATAACAGCCGTAATAAATAATGAGATCAATGCCAAAGCGTTTATAACCGTAATGGCTTTCATGCTTGTAAGTACGATTGGCAAGATGATCGTAAACCGTTTCTCATATATGCTTCAGACAGAGGCAGGATATGATACCTGCGCGTTGAAGAGAATTGAGATAGGCGAGCATCTGAGATATCTGCCGATGGGATATTTCAACGATACGAGTCTCGGACATATCATGTCGGTAACGACAAATACGCTCGAGCAGATGAGTGATATCGCGACAAGGGCAATCATGATGGTTCTTCAGGGCGGCATTACAACGGCTGTAATCGCTCTGGGAATGTTTATATTTGATGTGCGTATAGGACTTATCTCAGTTGCCGGTATAGCAGTATTTATGGCTGTTAATACCATAACAAATAAAAGGATTGCAAGGGTTGCAGACGAGAAGATTGAGGCCGACAAGGAGATGGTCGGCGTTATTCTCGAGTATATACAGGGGATTGCAGAGATCAGAAATTACAATATCTTTTCAAGGAACAGCTCAAGGGTAATGAACAGTGTGGAAAGAAAGAAGAAGGCCGATATCAAGGCTGAAACAACAGCCATACCGGCGGTAGGTGTACAGACTCTGATAAGTAAGCTTGCAGGTGTTGCTATTGCCGGCGCATCACTTATGTTTTACCTTGACGGAACGATGAAGCTGAATTATCTCATAACAATGCTTATGGCATCCTTTATGGTATTTGAGGCGCTGGATCTTGCCGGGATCTACACAGCTCTTCTCAAGATTATCGGAAGAGGCGTAGATATGGCCAATGAGATACTGAACATTGAACAGATGGATATTGATGGTGAGGATATTCAGCCTGAAACAAGAGATATTCATCTTGAGCATGTAAGCTTTGCATATGATAACAGGAAGATCATTGATGATGTAACACTTGATATCAAGGAGAAAACCACGACAGCTATAGTCGGACCATCAGGTGGCGGTAAAACAACCATCACATCTCTCATCGCACGTTTCTGGGATGTACAGGAGGGACAGGTAACTCTTGGAGGAAGAGATGTCAGGGATTACAGCTTTGATTCACTTATGGAAAACTTCAGTTTTGTATTTCAGAGGGTGTATCTTTTTGAAGATACCATTGCAAATAATATCAGATTCGGCAGACCGGAGGCTTCTATGGAAGAGGTTATCAGTGCTGCGAAGAAGGCCTGCTGCCATGATTTCATCATGTCTCTTCCTGATGGATACAACACGATGATAGGAGAAGGCGGAGCAAATCTGTCCGGTGGTGAAAAGCAGAGGATATCCATAGCCAGGGCTATCATGAAGGATGCTCCGATCATAATCCTGGATGAGGCAACGGCCAATGTTGATCCGGAGAATGAGAAGGAACTGACACAGGCTATTGAGAATCTTACAAGAGAGAAGACCATCATTATGATAGCACATCGACTTAAGACAGTCAGACACGCGGATCAGATACTTGTCGTTGATAAGGGCAGGATAGTTCAGAAGGGTAAGCACGATGAACTGATGCAGGAAGAGGGCATCTATAAGAACTTTGTTTCCGGCAGGAAGAAGGCTGTGAGCTGGAAGATAGCATAAGAGGAAGGAAAAATGTTTTAAGGAAAAGGCTTCCACGTTTTCTTGTGAGAAATATAGTCATGACGGAGGCACTGAAAAACAGAGAGTAAATGTATTTATAAATTAATAGGTTTTATTATTGACAAATACATGAGTTAGATATATGATACAAACGTTAGATATATCTAACTGTTGAGTAAATCATGCAGATCCTCTTTCTGTTGATGATAGCGCAGATCAGAAGGAGGATATCTGTGTGTAAGAAAAGGGAGGAAATAATTAATGAGTTATCTGTCAATTGAAAAAGTTATCGGAAGAGAAATATTAGACTCAAGAGGAAATCCTACGGTTGAGGCTGAGGTTTATCTTGTTGACGGTACAGTAGGAAGAGGTACTGCTCCGAGTGGTGCTTCTACTGGAGAATTCGAAGCACTTGAGCTTCGTGACGGAGATAAGAGCCGCTATCTGGGCAAAGGTGTTCAGAAGGCTGTAGAAAATATAAATACAGTGATCAATGATGTTCTTGTCGGAATTGATGCATCAGACACATATGCAGTTGATGCAGCTATGATAAAGGCTGACGGAACTAAGGATAAGTCAAATCTTGGCGCTAATGCCATTCTTGCTGTTTCAATTGCAGCAGCAAGAGCAGCTTCTATCGCACTTGACATTCCTCTTTACAGATTCCTCGGTGGTGTTCAGGGTAATAAGCTTCCTGTACCAATGATGAACATCCTCAATGGTGGTGCTCATGCAGACAGTGCGGTAGATACACAGGAGTTCATGATCATGCCTGTTGGTGCCCCTTCATTTAAGGAAGCACTCAGATGGTGTGCAGAGGTATTCCATAAGCTCAGAAGTCTTATCAAGGATATGGGTGATGTTACAGCTGTAGGTGATGAAGGCGGTTTTGCTCCAAATCAGTTGAAGAGTGATGAGGAGGCTATCGAGAAGATCCTTGAAGCTATCAAGGCTGCAGGTTATGAGCCCGGCAAGGATTTCATGATCGCAATGGATGCAGCTTCCTCCGAGTGGAAGAGCGAGAAGGGCAAGGGATTCTACAAGCAGCCTAAGTCCGGCAAGGAATTCACTTCTGCTGAACTCATTGCCCATTGGAAATCTTTGGTGGAGAAATACCCCATCTACTCCATCGAAGATGGTTTGGACGAAGAAGATTGGGAAGGCTGGCAGCAGATGACGCAGGAATTGGGCGATAAGGTGCAGCTGGTGGGAGATGACCTGTTCGTAACCAATACCAAACGCTTGAAGAAAGGTATCGAGGGCGGCAGCGGCAATTCCATTTTGATTAAGCTGAATCAGATTGGTACGCTGTCGGAAACGCTCGAGGCCATCAAGATGGCGCATCAGGCAGGCTATACGGCGATTGTATCCCATCGCAGCGGCGAGACGGAGGATACCACCATTGCCGATTTGGCTGTGGCGCTGAACACCGACCAGATCAAGACGGGCGCACCTTCCCGCTCGGAACGCGTGGCTAAGTACAACCAGCTGCTGCGCATTGAGGAAG
>ONVE01000253.1 GCA_900321215.1 uncultured Eubacterium sp.
CACTTCTCCAACCGCTGCCTGCACAGATTCCAAATGCAGCCTGTCTTCATCTTACCACAATTCACTTCTCCAACCGCTGCCTGCACAAACTCCAACTGCCTTCAAATAAAACAGCCGGTGTCTTAACAAACTGCTAATTCACCGGCCTTTTATCTCATCTAAAATAATCCTGAAGCTCTGCGGCAGCTCCGCCTGCAAAGCCTCTGCAGGAAGAAACTAAACCCTGCTTCTTACATACTTTGCAAACTGGTCTACGCACTTCTGCTCTGCTTCATTTACGCCGTCAGAAGCAACCATGATATCAGCGATATCATCACTCATCTTCATAAGCTCATCCGGCTCTATCCTGTCAAGGTATGATGTAACAGTTTCCCAGGTGATATTATGATCTGCACTGATCTTATCAAGCTCTGCATTTACTTCTGCAGGAAGCTTATGCTTACCCTTAAGAGAACCAATATTGATATCCATCTCCATATACTCTTCAACACTGATATTTCCATCACATGCTGCACAGTACATTGAAAGAGCTGCTGTAGCAAGAATCCTGTCAGAGAGCTCCTTAAGCTCTGCCTCAGAGAGAGTTTCCACAGGCTCAGCAGCCTTTACAGCCTCCTTGGCCGTTTCCTGTATCGCCTTTGCTTCTTCTGCCGCATTAAGGATTGCAGTCTTACCTGCGTCCTCAGCCCCTGCGAGATTCTTCTCAGGTACAACCCTTCCGTTATCCTCTCCGATTCCACCTAATACTTTACTAAAAAGTCCCATAATTCCTTCTCCTTTATATTTTTATACTCTTCGACCCTCTGGTCGAGGTCCACCCATTTTGTTCATGCTTACCTTTGACATCAGATTCAGTGCATCGACAACCTGCTGTTTGCCGTACACCAGAAATATCTGATCGCAGATCCACTGATACAGCTCCAGGTCATCCGGAAGAAGCTTAACTCCTTCATTAAGACTGTAAACAACCTCTACATTTCCTCCGAGTGACACTCTGTAATTAAATGAAAGCTCCTCTCCGGCCTTTCTTCCGGATTCATAGATCTGACGTACTATCTTCTTACCGCCCTGAGGATGCTCGCCCACTGGAAATTCGATCCTGAGGGAAACTCCTGAAAACTTCATGTCCTCAGCCATCTCTACATAATCTTCAGGAACAGGATATCTGAGAGCACTCTCATGCGTATATTTATAGATAAAACTCATTGTATCCTTACAAATCTTTTCTTTATCAAGTATGCCCATATTATCTCCATTTACAGCTTAAATGCTGTCGCAGTAAGTATAGCGATCTCTCTTCCGGTATCGTCTGTCACTTTGATATTTACTATCGTGGTGGTCTTTCCGCTCTTCACCTTCTCAGCCCTCGATATAAGTCTGCTGCCCTTAGGTGCATTAAGATAATTAATGCTCATCTGCTGTGCAACTGACAGACTGTGGATATGATTGGTAAGAACTGCCAGCGAGAAATCCGCAAGCGTAAAGATAACTCCGCCCATTACGCCGCCATAGGCATTTTGATGTGCATCCGTCACAGTCATGCTGCAGATGCTGTAATCTTCTCCAAGCTCATCGATCTGCATTCCGTTAGTGGTTGCAAATCTGTCATTTTTAAAATATTCCCTTGCCTCTTCAAGGCTGTTAAAAGTCCCCATTTCCCCTATATCTCCTATAAAGTATGTCTTTAAAATATACTCTATAAATCTTAGCATAGAAATTGTCTTTTTTCTATATGGAGATAATCTTTCAAATGTAGATTTTACGGGGTCTCTTTTGTATGTTTTTATCAGAACATGTTATCTGGAAAGCATTTCCGAATCTTATCAAAACAGCTTCTTCATATTCTCTGTGATCGCTCTAGGTCCTATGATGCAGGATCTTATGCACACTCCGAGGAAGATCACAAATACCGCAATATAATAAACTCCTATCGGAAGCTCAAGCACCTCATACATTAGAAGTCCGAGGAGCGCCGAAGCGATAGCTATAACTATCATTATCGCCATATTGAAGAAAACGTTCAGATTGCCTCTCAGAGCACTGTATTCATCATCCCAGTCTCTGTAAGGCGCCGCGCTGTCCAGTCCCATTCCCACAAATATCGATATGACGTGGGTAAAAAGCAGTAAAAATGCAAAATACACGCAGGACAGTACACCCGTTCCGATATAGCAGCAAACTATAATGTCAGTCACCAGAAGCATCGGATAAGTAAAGATAAAGCTTACCAGTGCCTTTGCCCACATCTGCGTCCTGAAGCTTACAGGAATGAATTTGATCAGTTCAAGATGCTGTCCTTCTCTTGTAAATGCAGTCGACGCAAGTGAATTAAGCGCTGTTGCGATAACACCTATCGCAACCATGACCATAATAAGTATCATGTCCGCCCTTTCCTTACCGAGCCTGTACATTACTATAAAATCCGCAAGTCCGCCCTTTTTACCAGCGAAATGAAAAAGCATCCAGGCTCCGACAGGCCAGATGATATTTATAAATGCACAGTTTCCCGAAAATGCCTTTGTCCTCAGGATCACCGTCATTTCTTTTCTTAAACAGGCCTTTAAATGTGACTCTTCTTTTATATCTCCGGCTTTTACTTCCTTTTTTCTTGAAGAACCGAGAGCCGCTGCCGTATAAAGTCCCTTCTGATAGAGCAGCCTGCCCAGCTGATAGAGAATCACCAGAAGGACTGCATTTGATATAAGATAAAGCAGAAGAAACAGTATGCTTCCGTCACTTACCGCCTTGCCAAGCCACGGAACCGGGAAGAATATCACATTCAGTGTCCTGAGAAAGGAATTGCTGCCGCTTCCCAGAGATTCAACGTAATTCTCCATATTTATCTCGCCGATGCCGCGGAGAGAATAAGCAAAAAGTCCCGCAAATATCAAGAGAAACAGGCTCGACATATGATAGAAAAGCTTTGTGCTCTTCACTTTACTCATAGCCGCCATAAGTATAAGGCTGAAAATTGCGCAGTATATCATTGGTATCAGCGGTATCAGTACTACGCCGATGACTGATGCGATAAGAGATACCGGGTTAAGTGCCTTTACCAGACTGTAATTTTTAATGACTGCCATAAAATATCCAACAAATACAGCCGCAAGTATCATAAATTCCATGATACTCTCTGCTATATATGAATATAAAAATCTTCCCATCATCAGTCTGTGTGCCGGTATCGGCAGCGTCACAAAATGCTCCCTGTCTGATGAAAAGAAAAGCACACTGAAGATCACCAGGATACCGAATATCATGGAAAATGCAGAAAGCAGCTGCATTTCAAAAAGTATGCCCTCCGCCGGTGCGTCCGTTTCGATCAGTGCGCCCGTCATGACATAGCTAATAAAGCCTACGACAACCGTGCACGGGATCATGATGCCCAGCAGAGCTATTGTTGCAAGCACTCTGTAGAGAAGCCTCTCGGGAAGGCGCATTTCACTATTCTTCTGAAGTATTCGCAGGATAGAACCTACACCTGTTTCATTCATACTATCTGTCACTTTCCTACCATTTCCATAAATATTTCTTCAAGATCCCTGCCCGGTTTTTCCTTCTTCAGGTCTTCAACCGTTCCCTGATACAGGGATTTTCCGTGATTGATGATGACTATCCTGTCGCAGAGCTTCTCAGCAACCTCAAGTACATGAGTTGAAAAAAGCACTGCATTGTTCTTTGCGGCATGCTCCTTCATCATCTGCTTTAAGACAAATGCCGCCGTCGGATCAAGACCTGTCATAGGCTCGTCCAGTATCCACGCAGGCGGATTATGTATAAGTGCCGCTATAACCATAGTTTTCTGTCTCATTCCGTGGGAATACTCTCTCATTGGACGTCCGAGGGAATCACTGATATCGAAGCGCTCCGCCATTTCCTTTATACGCGCTTCTCTCTTATCCAGAGGAACCTTGTAGAGGTTCGCTATATAATTGATATATTCGATGCCGCTCAGCTGAAGCAGGATGTCCGGATTATCCGCAACATACGCAAAGCTTTCCTTGGCCTTGATAGGTTCCTTTACTATATCGTATCCATTTATAAGAGCTCTGCCCCCGGCAGGCTTCAGTATACCGGTCAGCATCTTGATAGCTGTTGTCTTGCCGGCTCCGTTCGGTCCTGCAAAGCCGACTATCTCTCCCGGCTTAATATCAAAGGACAGTCCGTCCACAGCTTTAAAATCCTTTCCGTATATCATTGAAAGATTTTCTGCCTTTATCATAAAATATCCTTTCGTAACTAAAGTTATGTAAACTACATTTCAGCACGCCGATTGCAAATTTTCCTGCGTGATCCCTTTGCTGAAAAAGCCTTGGTAACCGCCTGTTTTTTTATAAAAATGCTTTCCCCATAAGCCGGAAAAAGCCTTAATATCTGCCATTTATATGATTTTATCATAATTAAAAAAAACTGCCTACAAAAAAGATTAATTTTTGTATATTTTTGAGCATAACTATTATCAATATTTTGCCAAATAAATCATTAAAATGATATAATCCGCAGCCTGATAAACATATACTAAAGCCATCAGATAAAGTTCGGAAATAAAACTAAATATGGAGGTACGAAAATGAGAAAGAACTCAAAGCGTTTTGCAGCTGTCATCACAGCAGCACTTCTCACAGGAAGCTGCCTTACAGGCTGTGGCGACAAAGACGATGATAAAACTACCGCTGCCCCTGCAACAACTGCTGTTACAGAAGCTGCAGTTTCCACAGAGGAAGCATCTACAGAAGCACCTGCTCCTGATACAAGCGCAACTGATGTTGCCGAAGCTGATGTACCGGTACCTGAAGGATATCACCTTGTATGGCACGATGAATTCAACGCAGCAGAGCTTAACCCGGATGACTGGAATTATGAGACTCACGAAGTAGGCTGGGTTAATCACGAGCTTCAGGAATATGTACCTAGTACAGATTATGCATTTGTAAAGGATGGCGAGCTTGTTATCCAGCCTGTAAAGGTTATCAAGGATGACGGAAAGCCTTACTACTATTCAGGACGTGTAAATACACAGAATAAACACGATATCAAATACGGCAGGATTGAAGCAAGACTTAAGGTTCCTACAGGAAGAGGTTTCCTTCCGGCATTCTGGATGATGCCTCAGGAGGAACAGTTCTATGGTCAGTGGCCATGCTGCGGTGAGATCGATATCATGGAGGTTCTTGGAAATCAGACAGATACACTTTACGGAACACTTCATTACGGCGAGCCTCACAAGCAGAATCAGGGAACATACAAGCTTGAAAGCGGAAGCTTTGCTGAAGAATATCATGTATTTGCTATAGAATGGGAACCGGGCGAGATCCGCTGGTACTGTGACGGCCAGCAGTATTACTCAACAAACGACTGGTTCACCAAGAAGCTTGGACAGGCTGAACCAAAGCCTTATCCGGCACCATTTAACCAGCCATTCCACGTAATACTTAATGTAGCAGTCGGTGGTGACTGGCCTGGAAATCCTGACGATACAACACCATTTGATGAAACAGCAGCAATGTATGTTGATTACGTCAGATATTACCAGAAAGAAAGCTATGATGAAAATGTAGAAAAACCTGTTGATGAATTAGTATTTAGAGAAGCAGACGAAACAGGCAATTTTGTATACAATTCTGACTTCTCAGAGGCCGAGGATCTTTCAGATGATGTAAACTGGAAATTCCTTCTCTTCTCGGAAGGCGAGGGTTCGGCTGAGATCAAAGATAACGAGATTGTCATTACTTCAACATCCGAAGGAACTGAGGAATACTCAGTACAGCTCGTTCAACCGCAAATGCCTATGGAGAAGGGCTCAAGCTATAGGTTCTCATTTGAAGCCTATGCTGAGGAGCCTAGAACGATGATAACAGATATCTCAGCTCCTGATGTAGACTGGCAGAGATATCTGATCGATCGTAAGATTGACCTTACCACAGAATATCAGACCTTCACATTTGAATTCAAAATGAGCAAAGCAAGTGATGATAACGGTCGTATCGAGTTCAATATGGGTAAGCAGGGTTCAACCGCTACGATCCATATACGTAATGTCAGACTTGAAAAGATTGATCAGTAAAATTTTCATACACCCCTCAATTTACCCCATGTATCCTTCCTAATACATGGGGTACCCTCTTTTTAAGGGAAGAAATCATATAAGACATAAAAAACCGCATCATATTATATCTTTCCGGGTTTCCGGATATATAATACGATGCGGTTTTTATTGTTTTTATATTTTAACAGAACTGTTTATTATGCGTTCTTTTCATTCTTTTCTTTATTATCAGCAGTAGTCTTCTTAGGAATCTTTCCAAGATACTTATAGAAGAGATACTTCTTACCGATGCCGTCAGCGATCTGCATAGATGCAACGCCTGAGCCCGGATTACCCTCAAAGAAGGCACATCCGTCCTTTGTAAGTGCTACATCCCATCCGATGACTCTGACCTCAGGAACACGCTTAGCAGCCTCTATACATGTCTTCTTTGCAATCTCCCAGTTAGGTATCTGAAGGCCCTTAAATGTTATTCCCGATACAGGATGCTTCTCAAATACCTTACCGGTCTCATCAACCGCATCTGTGAAGCACACGCCGGTCTTTATGTCAATCTGAGAAAACATATCATCCTTTGCGGTATTGAATGCCACCTGCTTCTTCTCGCCCGATCTGAGCGTTGCAGCAAGTATATGAACCTTGCCTTCATTATAAACGGTAACTATTCTTGCAAAGCTTGTGCTGTATGGATTAACCTGTATCATTTCTTCGCAGGAAATAAGTGTTTCTTCGACGAGAGCTCCATTTCCCTTATTCTCAGCATAATAAGCCTTAAGATCAGGAATCTC
>ONVE01000252.1 GCA_900321215.1 uncultured Eubacterium sp.
GCATAGCCCGAATGATGAAGAGCTTCCGCAACTGAAAGATATGCATCATGAAGCTGAACATACTTACCGACAAGTCCGATAGTAACCTCTTTGTTGCAGGCTGCAATATTCTCACAAAGCTTCTCCCACTCAGCAAGATCCGGCTTGGTCGTTCTGAGTTCAAGTTCCCTTGTGACCACATTTGCAAGTCCGCCCTCTTCAAGCATAAGCGGTGCTTCATAAAGATTCGGAAGGGTTCTGTTCTCTATGACACAGTCTTCCTTTACATTGCAGAACATTGATATTTTCTTGAAAATGGATGGTTCAAGAGGTTCATCGCAGCGAAGTACGATAATGTCAGGTCTTACGCCAAGTCCCTGAAGCTCTTTTACCGAATGCTGAGTCGGTTTTGATTTATGCTCATCAGAGCCATGAAGAAACGGTACCAGTGTAACATGAATGAACAGACTGTTTTCTCTGCCGACTTCAAGAGATATCTGTCTTACAGCCTCAATAAACGGCTGTGATTCAATATCGCCGATGGTTCCCCCGATCTCTGTGATAACGACATCGGCGTCAGTTTCATTTCCGACTCTGTAAACGAAATCCTTGATCTCGTTTGTAATATGCGGAATAACCTGGACTGTCGAGCCCAGGTATTCTCCTCTTCTTTCTTTATTAAGGACATTCCAGTAAACCTTTCCGGAGGTCAGATTCGAATATTTATTCAGATCCTCGTCGATAAATCTCTCATAATGTCCGAGGTCGAGATCTGTTTCGGCGCCGTCCTCCGTAACGTATACCTCGCCGTGCTGGTACGGGCTCATGGTGCCGGGATCGACATTAATGTAAGGATCGAGCTTCTGAGCCGCTACTTTAAGCCCTCTTGCTTTAAGCAGTCTGCCAAGAGAAGCTGCTGTGATTCCTTTTCCGAGACCGGAAACAACACCGCCTGTTACAAAAATATATTTAGCCATAACATCCTCCGAATTGTTCTATGTTTCTATAAATTTGTATAGCCCATGAGGTCCTTGTCGACTTCGCAGGCTGCCTTACGGCCTTCTGAGATTGCCCATACAACGAGTGACTGGCCTCTATGCATATCGCCTACTGTGTAGATGCCGTTGCGAGAGGTTTTATAATGACCAGGCTCAGTTTTGACGTTTGTACGTGCGTCTGTTTCTACCTTGAAGCCGTCGGTAACATATTTTTCGCTTCCGAGGAAGCCTGCTGCTATAAGGACGAGCTGGG
This sequence comes from uncultured Eubacterium sp., assembly GCA_900321215.1. Classification (GTDB taxonomy): domain Bacteria; phylum Bacillota; class Clostridia; order Lachnospirales; family Lachnospiraceae; genus Eubacterium_Q. The sequence continues at coordinate 1,231 of ONVE01000252.1, forward strand.
CTGAAACGGTTCTTTCGCTTCCTTCAACAGGAACCATATTCATACGTCCTGTTTTTTCATCCTTCTTAGGTTCAAGGGATACAAGAACTGCTCCGTTTACTCTGTTACCTTCCTTGATGAATTCCTTTACCGTGGTCTGATAGATTCTCGGATCGCTGCCGAACTTGTAGATTGCTTCCTCCTGGCCGTAATCGGTCTTAAGGATCTTCGGCCACTCAGGCCATGGATTTGATGCGGTTCTCTCTTCAGGAGGGCATGGCATCATTTCAAGCTGTGTCACTGAAGAAGCTCCGAGTCTGATACATGTTCCCACGCAGTCATTTCCGGTATCTCCACCACCGATAACTATAACATCCTTGCCGTTTACCTCACTGAACGGAAAAGCGTTTTTATCATTCTTTTTGTCAAGGATTTTGAAATCACTGTCAAGAAGGCTCTTTGTAACCTTTCCAAGGAAATCAACCGCAAAATATATTCCTTCGGCTTCTCTTCCCGGAACCTTTATATCTCTCGGGTTTGAAGCTCCGCAGGCAAGGATCACTGCATCATATTCATTTTCAAGCTCCTCTGCGGAAATGTATTTTGACTTATCTGTAAAGCCTGCTTTTTCCTTCTTGCTTCCGCATACATTTACGCCTGTCCTGAATTCAATTCCGGCCTCTTCCATGAGCTTTATACGTCTGTCGATAACAGACTTATCAAGCTTCATGTTCGGGATGCCGTAACGGAGAAGACCGCCGACTCTGTCGCTTCTTTCAAATACTGTTACAAGATGTCCTCTGCTGTTAAGGAGCTGTGCCGCAGCAAGTCCCGACGGACCGCTTCCGACAACCGCAATCCTCTTGCCTGTTCTTACCTTTGGAAGTGTTTCCTTTACAAGGCCGTTCTCATATGCAAATTCAATGATGGCCTTTTCATTTTCCTTGGTTGATACCGGCTCCTGATGAAGTCCGCAGGTACACGCCTTCTCACAAAGGGCAGGGCATACTCTCGAAGTAAATTCAGGAAAGCTGTGTGTAATTGCAAGTCTCTTATATGCAAGCTCAAGACTTCCGTTTCCGACCAACTGATTCAGTTCAGGAACAAGATTATTTAAAGGACATCCTGAAGCCATTCCCGCAATCATTACTCCTGCCTGGCAGAACGGTATTCCGCAGTTCATACATCTCTCAGCCTGCTTTTTTTGTTCATCTGCGTCAAGTCTTCCGTGAAACTCACAGAAATTTTTAATTCTGTCCTCTTCGGCTGTAACAGGAGCATCTACTCTGTCATATTCTAAAAATCCGGTTATTTTTCCCATAATAGTTTCCTCTCCTTTCAGCCTACAAGTTCTGTGAAGGCAGCTATCTGTGCCTTTTCGTGGCTCATTCCCTGTTCCTCATACTGTGCCGTGAGGTGAAGGATCTCTTTATAATCTCTAGGTATTATCTTCTTGAATTTTCCGACATATTCGTCAAATGCATCAAGAACGGCCTGACCCTTTTCAGAGCCTGTATACTTAACATGATTCTCGATCATCTTCTTAAGCATTTCCTTATCATTCTTGTTCTCAACCTTTTCCATCAGTACAAGCTGCTTGTTAAGGTTCTTGTATAGCTTATTCTCCTCATCAAGAACATAAGCCACGCCGCCGCTCATACCTGCGGCAAAGTTCTTTCCTGTAGGTCCGAGAATAACTGCACATCCTCCTGTCATATATTCACAGCCATGCTCTCCGACTCCTTCAACAACTGCTGAAGCACCGGAATTTCTTACGCAGAATCTCTCTCCTGCGATTCCTGCTATATATGCCTCACCTGATGTTGCACCGTAAAGTGCAACATTTCCGATAATGATATTCTCACCGGCCTTATATCCTGCATCGGAAGGCGCATGAACGATGAGCTTTCCTCCTGAAAGACCCTTGCCGAAGTAATCATTACTGTCTCCTGTAAGATCAAGTGTAAGTCCTGCAGGAATAAATGCACCGAAGCTCTGTCCGCCTGAACCGTGGCAGTCGATCACAAGGCTGTCATCCGGAAGATCCTCTGCAAATTTTCTGGTGATCTCGGCACCAAGAAGTGTTCCGAAGGTTCTGTCGGTATTTGTTACATTTATCTCTATATGTCCGTTGCTCTTGCCGTTTGCAAGAAGTCTCTTAACTGCTTCAGACTTAAGAAGGATCTTCTCATCCTTGGTATTTTCAAGCTTAAAGTCATACGCTCTTTCACTGTGGAAGGTCTGAAGTGCTCTGTCGACTCCTGACATATCAAGAAGTATCTTTTCAAGATCTATCTTGGCTTCTCTGTCTGAAAGTCCTTCTCTGACCTTGAGAAGATCTGTTCTTCCGATCAGTTCATCAACTCGTCTTACGCCGAGGCGCGCCATATATTCACGAAGCTGTCTTGCTATGAAACGCATAAAGTTCTCAACATATTCCGGCTTACCTCTGAATCTCTTTCTGAGTTCAGGGTTCTGGGTTGCAACACCCATTGGACAGGTATCACTCTGACATACTCTCATCATTACGCAGCCCATAGTTACAAGCGGAGCTGTCGCAAAGCCGTACTCCTCTGCACCGAGTATAGCAGCTATAGCAACATCACGACCGCTCATAAGCTTACCGTCTGTCTCGATAACGACCTGATCTCTGAGTCCGTTCATAAGAAGCGTCTGATGAGTTTCTGCAAGTCCCATTTCCCAAGGAAGTCCAGCGTTATGAATTGAGCTGAGCGGTGCAGCACCTGTACCTCCGTCATAGCCCGATACAAGGATTACCTGAGCACCGGCCTTGGCAACACCTGCAGCAACAGTTCCGACTCCGGCTTCTGAAACAAGCTTAACCGAAATCCTTGCTCTGTCATTTGAGCACTTAAGGTCATATATCAACTGTGCAAGATCCTCTATAGAATAGATATCATGATGAGGTGGTGGAGATATAAGACTTACACCCGGTGTAGAATGCCTTGTCTTTGCGATCCATGGATAAACCTTCTTGCCCGGAAGATGTCCGCCCTCGCCCGGCTTTGCTCCCTGTGCCATTTTTATCTGAATCTCTCTTGCACTAACAAGATATCTGCTTGTTACGCCGAAACGTCCGCTGGCAACCTGCTTGATTGCTGAGCTTCTGTCATTTTTTGTGCCTGCTGAAGCGATTCTCTCATCACTCTCGCCGCCCTCACCACTGTTTGATTTACCATGTATGTGATTCATGGCTATGGCAAGTGTCTGGTGAGCCTCCTCTGAGATTGAGCCGTATGACATAGCACCCGTTTTAAATCTCTGCATGATAGATTCTTCGCTCTCAACCTCTTCGAGAGGAACTCCCGCCTCAGGGAAATTGAAATCCATCATACTTCTGAGATAGCCCGTCTTTTCGGCATCAACCATTTTTGTATATTCAACAAACTTGTCGTAATTTCCTTCTCTCGTGGAAAGCTGAAGCATATGTATAGTCTGCGGATTGTATCTGTGATTCTCGCCCTGGCTTCTAAGCTTGTGTCTTCCGGCTGCAGTAAGTTCAAGATTAACCGGAAGTCCCAGCGGATCAAATGCCCTGCTGTGCTGTGCGTCAACCGCTGCCGCTATATCATCAAGTGTGATACCGCCCACACGGCTTACCGTTCCTGTGAAATATTCATCTATAACTTCTTCAGAAATACCGATTGCCTCAAAGATCTTGCTGCCCTGGTATGACTGAATGGTTGAAATACCCATTTTGGAAGCGATCTTTACAATACCGTTAAGTATTGCCTGATCGTAATCATCAACAGCCGCATAATAATCCTTGTCAAGGAGTCCGTCCTCGATAAGCTCCTGTATTGTTGAATGAGCAAGATAAGGATTTACTGCAGATGCACCGTATCCAAGAAGAGTTGCAAAATGATGAACCTCGCGAGGCTCTCCTGACTCAAGGATAAGTGACATTGCTGTGCATTTTCTTGTTTCTACAAGATGCTTATGAACTGCTGACACAGCCAGAAGCGAAGGAATGGCTACATGAGTTTCGTCAACTCCTCTGTCTGAAAGGATAAGAATGCTTGCTCCCTGACGATAAGCCTTATCAACCTCTACGAAAAGATGCTTTAATACTCTCTTCATAGGTGTGCTCTTATAATAGAGAAGTGATACTGTGGCTGCCTTGATACCATTCTTATTGAGATGTCTGATCTTCATGATATCCAGATCGGTAAGAATAGGATTATGTATCTTGAGTACATGGCAGTTCTCAGGATTTTCCTCAAGGAGATTACCGTTCTTACCAACATATACGCTCTTTGAGGTTACGATCTTCTCTCTCTCTGCGTCGATCGGTGGATTCGTTACCTGTGCGAAAAGCTGCTTGAAATAATAAAAGAGCGGCTGGTATGTCTTTGAAAGAGCAGCTATCGGAGTATCAACGCCCATTGAACCGATGGATTCAGTACCGTTTAATGCCATATTCAGAATACCTTCATGGTAATTCTCATATGTATAACCAAATGCCTTCTGAAGCCTCTTTCTGTCGTCTCCTTCAATAACAGGAACCTTCTCATTCGGTATCTTGATACTGCTAAGCTCTACAAGACTCATATCAAGCCATTCACCATACGGATTTCTGTGAGCATATTTTTCTTTGATCTCATCATTTGAATATATTCTGCCCTCTCTGATATCTGCCAGAAGCATTTTGCCAGGATAGAGTCTGTCTTTCTTGATAATATGCTTCTCATCAAGCGGGATTACACCAACCTCTGAAGAAAGAATAAGTCTTCCGTCATCCATTACCACATATCTTGACGGACGAAGGCCGTTACGATCAAGGATTGCACCCATTACATCACCATCAGAGAAAAGGATGGATGCAGGTCCGTCCCAAGGCTCCATCATTGTTGCATAATATTGATAGAAGTCTCTCTCCTCCTGAGAAAGAGTATCATTATGAGCCCATGGTTCAGGGATCAGAACGCTTGCTGCAAGAGGAAGCTCCATACCGCTCATCATAAGGAATTCAAGTGTATTATCGAGCATAGCCGAATCCGAACCGCTTGAAGAGATTACAGGAAGAACCTTAGTCATATCTTCATCGGAAAGGAGCTCCGAATGCATCGTTTCCTCACGTGCGAGCATCTTGTCTGCATTTCCTTTTATCGTATTGATCTCACCGTTATGAACCATTAAACGGTTAGGATGAGCTCTGTTCCAGCTTGGATTTGTGTTGGTAGAGAATCTTGAATGTACCATAGCTATAGCTGATTCATAATCCTTGTCCATGAGATCAAGGAAAAATGTTCTCAGCTGTCCTACTAAAAACATTCCCTTATAAACTATCGTTCTGCATGAAAGAGAAGGAACGTAGGTGTTTTCATTACTCTGCTCAAATTCTCTTCTGATTATATAAAGCATACGGTCAAACAGAAGGTCACGTTTTGCTTCCTCTGCCTTAAGAAGTGATGCCGGTCTCTCAATGAAAACCTGCTCAATAACAGGCATACAGTCTCTTGCTCTTTTTCCGAGTACATCAGGATCTATACTTACTTTTCTCCAGCCAAGGATCTTAAGTCCGTTTTTTCTAACTATGGTCTCGAACATATTCTTTGCCTGTCTTCTCTCAAGATCAACCTGAGGGAAGAAGAACATACCGACACCGTAAGCCCTTCTTTCCGGAAGAGTTACGCCATTTTCAGCCATAACCTTCTTAAAGAAACTGTGAGGGATCTGTGTAAGGATACCAACGCCGTCACCTGTCTTTCCCTCTGCATCCTTTCCGGCTCTGTGCTCAAGATTCTCAACTATCGACAAAGCATCTGCCACAAGCTTATGGCTTTCCTTTCCGTCAATCTGGATGATCGCACCGATGCCGCAGTTATCATGCTCAAATGATGCATCATACAGGCCTTTATCTCTTATCATTTCCTTGCTATCCATATTTCCCTCCTGTTTCCAAAAAAAGCGAAAAGGGCACCTTGAGTATAAACTCAAAGCGCCCTTGCTTTTCTTATCTGCGATATATACTTACAAATTTTACTATCTTACGGAAGGCTTCCCTGTGATCAGCTCACCATCATCCGCAAAATATATTTCAAAAACTATGCTTAGTATAATACTTTATTTTTAAAAGTCAATAGCATTTTTTATTATTTTTATAAATATTTTTGTTTTATATCTTAATTTTATTAATGAACTCTTTTATAAGCGTTTCATCCTTAAATCCGTTTGTCTCGACTCCCGAGCTTACGTCCACCGCGAAAGGCTGAAGTATCCTTACTGCCTCTTCTACATTGTCAAGCGACAGACCGCCCGCAAGAAAATACGGTCTTTTTATACCCTTCAGTCTGGTCCAGTCAAAGGTTTTTCCCGAACCGGTTCCGGAATCAAGAAGTACATAATCCGCAGGAGAATCCATAACTATATCGGTACTTTCGATCTTGTTCATATTGAATGCACGTATTACCGGCCGTCCTGTTTCTTCTTTTATATGTCTGATATACTCCTCATCCTCACTGCCGTGAAGCTGGGCAATATCGATAATGCCGTCCTTAAGCAGCTTTATCACGCTGTCCTCAACTTCGTTTACAAATACGCCCACGGCCGCTATGCCAGGATCAAGAGCCTTTTTCAGCCTCTCAGCCTGCTCGGCATTTATATATCTTTTACTGAA
>ONVE01000250.1 GCA_900321215.1 uncultured Eubacterium sp.
GCTTCAGAGAAGAGTAATGGAGCAGGCAGAGTGGATAATCCTGCCAAAGGCTATAGATATGATAGCAAATGGAGAAATCTAAGGAACACTTGTATTCATTTGATTAAGGAGAACGTAAATGAAAGTTTTGATAGTTGGTGGCGGCGGAAGAGAGCACGCTATAACATGGGCTGTTGCAAAGAGCCCTAGAGTTGATAAGATATATGCTGCTCCTGGAAATGCAGGAATCGCAGATTATGCAGAATGCGCTGATATCTCAGTTATGGATGCTGAGAAGCTTGTAGCATTTGCAAAGGAAAAGGAAGTTGATTTTGTTATCGTTGCACCTGATGATCCACTTGCTGCAGGTGTTGCGGATGCATTTTTAGATGCAGGCATCAAGACCTTCGGACCTAGAAAAAATGCAGCCATTATCGAGGCATCAAAGGCATTTTCGAAGGATCTTATGAAGAAGTACAATATCCCTTCAGCAGCTTATGAGACATTTGATGATGCAGATGCAGCTCTTAAATATCTTGAGACTGCTCCTATGCCTATAGTTCTTAAGGCAGACGGACTTGCACTTGGCAAGGGCGTTCTTATCTGCAATACCCTTGAAGAGGCAAAGGCCGGCGTTAAGGAGATCATGCAGGACAAGAAGTTCGGCAGTGCAGGAAACAGAATGGTCGTTGAGGAGTTCATGACAGGCCGTGAGGTTTCTGTACTCTGCTACAGCGACGGAAAGACTATAAAGCCTATGACTTCAGCTCAGGATCATAAGAGAGCAGGAGATAATGATACAGGACTTAATACAGGCGGTATGGGTACATTTTCACCTAGCCCGTTCTATACAGATGAAGTAGCTGATTTCTGTATGAAGAATATTTATCAGCCTACTATAGACGCTATGAAGGCAGAAGGCAGAGAGTTCAAGGGAGTTCTGTTCTGCGGACTTATGCTCACACCAAACGGACCAAAGGTTCTTGAGTACAATGCACGTTTCGGCGATCCTGAAGCACAGGTTGTAATTCCTCGTATGAAGAATGACATCATCGATGTTATGGAGGCATGTGTAGACGGTACTCTTGATAAGATAGATCTTCAGTTTGAGGATAATGCGGCAGTTTGCGTAATGCTCGCATCTGATGGTTATCCGGTTTCTTACGAGAAGGGCTTCCCTATCAGCGGACTTGAGAAGTTTGCAGGCAGAGATGACTACTTCGCATTCCATTCGGGAACAAAGTTTAAGGATGGCAAGGTTGTTACAAATGGCGGACGTGTTATCGGCATCACAGCTCTCGGAGCTGATCTTGTAACAGCCAGAGCAAATGCTTATGCAGCAACCGAGTGGGTTGATTTTGACAACAAGTATATGAGACACGATATCGGAAAGGCTATTGACGAGCAGTAAGTATTCGTGGATCATAGAGATTTTTTATAAAGCTCCGTGTGGAGGTAACTACTTGAAATACGAATTTACAAATGCTGCAGAGGAAGCACTTAATGCGGCAAGAGGATTTTCCAGAAAAAACAGAAACGGAATAGTTGAGACGGCACATATACTGTATGGACTTTTTGCTGCGGGAACAGGTACTGCTTTTAAGATCCTTGAGAAGGCGGGCATGGAGGAGAAGACCCTTCAGGACGCGGTTCTCTCGGTACATGACAGTACAAGTGAGCTGCTTAATTCGGGCAGCAATGAATTCTCCGGTAAAGCCAGAGAGGTGCTTGATAATGCATGTAAGGAGGGCTATGCCTTAAGAAGCTATAAATGCGGAACAGAGCATATTCTTCTTGCACTCATCAAGACCGAAGGCAGCATGGCTGCACTGGTACTTACAAAGCTGAAGCTTAATATCAGGGATATTTATGTGGATGTCCTTGTTTCCTGCGGAATCAATCCGGAAAATGCAAAGAAGGATTTTACAAACTTTGCTCAGATGAGGAACAAGAAGGCTAAGGGAAAGGCACCTATGCCTGCTCTTATGCAGTACAGCAGAAATCTTAATGCCGAGGCGGCAAGAGATGAGCTGGATCCTGTTATCGGAAGGGATATTGAGACCAAGAGAGTAATGCAGATACTCTGCAGAAGGATGAAGAATAACGCCTGTCTCGTTGGTGAGCCTGGAGTCGGAAAGACTGCAATTGTTGAAGGGCTTGCGCAGCTTATTGAGTCCGGTAATGTTCCTGATAATCTTAAGGACAAGAAGATATTCAGCCTTGACCTTTCCGGAATGGTAGCTGGTTCAAAGTACCGTGGAGAGTTCGAGGAAAGGATCAAGAAGACTATAAATGAAGTTAAGGCAGCCGGAAATATCATCCTTTTCATAGACGAGCTTCATACTCTTGTAGGAGCCGGAAATGCAGAAGGCGCAATGGATGCGTCAAACATTTTAAAGCCGTCGCTTTCCAGAGGAGAGATCCAGGTAATCGGTGCGACCACAAGAGAAGAATACAGAAAATACATCGAGAAAGATGCTGCTCTTGAGAGAAGATTCCAGCCGGTTTCGGTTGAGGAGCCTACTCCTGAGGAAGCTTTGGAGATACTTAAGGGCATCAAGCATAAATATGAAGAGCACCATGACGTAAGCTATGATGATAGTGCGCTTAAGGCTGCGATTGATTATTCTGTAAGATATATAAATGACAGATTCCTGCCGGACAAGGCAATAGATCTTATAGATGAAGCAGGAGCAAAGAAGAGACTTGGCTTTGTTGCTGATATCAGTGAGGTACGAAATGAGAAGGAGAAGCTGAAAGAGCTTGAAGGACTTCTTGAGCAGTACATCACCGAGGATAAGATAGGTGACGCAAGCGATGTCAGGGAGGAAATGGAGAAAACCTCCCGCCATATGGGCAGAATGCTCAATGCTTCTGTAAATGCAGAGGATACTGTGATAACAGAAGAGGATATTGCAGATGTAATATCCATCTGGACCAAGATTCCGGTATCACGTATAACTGAGTCGGAAACATCAAAACTGCTGAAGCTCGAGGATAAGCTCCATGAGAGAGTGGTAGCCCAGAATGAGGCTGTTAAGGCTGTTTCCACAGCTATAAGAAGAGGACGTACAGGTCTTAAGAATCCTAACAGACCGATAGGTTCATTTCTCTTCCTCGGACCTACAGGTGTTGGTAAGACCGAGCTTTCAAAGGCGCTTGCCGAGATCCTTTTCGGTGACGAGAACAGCATGATCAGAGTAGATATGTCTGAGTACATGGAAAAATTCAGCGTATCAAGATTGATCGGTTCACCTCCGGGTTATGTCGGCTTTGAGGACGGCGGACAGCTTTCGGAGAAGGTCAGAAAGAATCCGTATTCGGTAATTCTTTTTGATGAGGTTGAGAAGGCTCATCCGGATGTCCTGAACATACTTCTTCAGGTTCTGGATGACGGTATCATTACGGATGCTCACGGAAGAAAGGTTAATTTCAAGAACTCTATCATCATCATGACTTCGAATGCCGGTGCAGAGCGCATCATTGATTCAAAGCACATAGGATTCCTGGCTGACAACTCGGCTGAGAGAGAGCATGAGGAAATGAAGGCGAATGTCATGGAGGAGATCAAGAGATATTTCAGACCTGAGTTCCTTAACAGAATTGATGAGATAATAGTATTCAGGGCTCTTACGCAGGATGATGTAATGAGTATTGCAGATATCATGCTCAAGGAGCTTAAGAATAGAGCAAAGAAGAATCTCGGAATCACGCTCAGCTATGGCTCGAAGCTTAAGAAGCTTATCTTCGAGAAGGGCTATGATCCGAAATTTGGAGCGAGACCGCTTAGAAGGGCGGTTCAGACATATATTGAGGACGAACTGTCAAGGTTCCTTCTGGAGAATACTGTAGCGGAGGGAAGTAAGATCAGTTTGGGAGTTGCGGGGGAGAAAGTAACGTTTAAAATCCTTGCGTAATTTAAGGCATTATATAGTGTTTAAAAGACCTGATGTATATCGGGTCTTTTTTGTTATGACGGACGTCCGGCTGCAATAGCCATTTCGCTCAGGGACCGCTCGCGCTTTGTCCTCGCGTAGTGGTACTAAATTCGCAGGTAAAAAGCACCTGCTCATTAAGTACCAACGCTGTGGAAGTCCCATCGCTGAAATACTATTGCAGCCGGACTGGTTATATATCAAAAACACATGTCGCAACTTCAGGGCTTTTAAGAATAAATGCCTTGATTACTCGGATTTCGCACTGGATAGAGTAGGATGTCCGTATAATATATACAAGGATAGACTAAGGATGATGAAGCGGAGGGGTTCAAGGTGGAAAAAGTAAGGTAAATAAATACAA
>ONVE01000249.1 GCA_900321215.1 uncultured Eubacterium sp.
ATAAAAGAGGTACATTTATTAGAATGTATAATAACAGAAAACTGGGAAATGAAAAGGAATTAAAGGCTGCCGCTTACTTAAGTGATAAGGGCTATAACATACTTGAAATGAATTTTTCAGTCCGTCAGGCAGAGATAGATATAGTAGCAAGTGATGCTGACGGAACTCTGGTTTTTGTTGAAGTAAAATACAGAAGCACCAATAAGAGCGGAAGCTCGCTGGAAGCAGTAACTTTAAGTAAACAGAAGAAGATCTGCCGCGCCGCTTTATCATATCTAAGTATCAGGAATATAAATCCTGAAACTACCTCTATAAGATTTGATGTGATCGGAATCGACGGAGATACTATAACGCATATTGAGAATGCATTTCAGTTTGTGTAAAGCACATTACAGCAATGCGGTTAATTTAAAATAATGCATTTAAAATGCATATGGATCTGTATGAATAATATTAATATACCTAAAAAACTGAATATTAAAACGATAGAAAACAGTGACGGCACTGTGGTGCCATTTATCTATTCCAATCTTCTCAACCGCTATAATGATAAGATAATCCATGGATATGCAACAAGGCTCGGAGGAGTCAGCCGAGGATATCTTTCATCGATGAATTTTGGAGTTGAAAGAGGAGATACTGAGGAAAATGTAGCTGAAAACCACAGAAGATTCGCACAGGCTCTCGGATATGACGAGAAGAGACTTATCTTTTCAAAGCAGTATCATACGGATCATGTAAGAAACTGCACGGAAGCTGATGCAGGAATCGGTTTTTCGAAGGAGAATCCTATCCTTGATACGGATGGATATATCACTGACACAAAGAATCTGCCGCTGATGGTTTTCTACGCTGACTGTGTACCGATACTTTTCTATGCTCCTGATGTAAATGCAGTTGCTGCGGTTCATTCCGGATGGAAGGGAACTGTTGGAAAGATCGGACCTAAGACAGTACAGAAATTTGTTAATGAATATAAAGCTGATAAGTCTAAGCTTATCTGCTGCATCGGACCTTCAATCTGTAAGGACTGCTATGAGATTGGCAGGGAAGTTGCCGAAAGGTTCTATGATATAGCTGGTAAAGATGAGGAAATCCTTTCCTATGATGGAAATGATAAATTCCATGTTTCTCTGCAGAGGGCTATCAGAAAGACTCTAATAGAAGAAGGCATGCTGCCTGAAAATATTGAAATATCAAACGCCTGCACCTCATGTAATCATGAGATACTTTTCTCGCACAGAAAGAGCAACGGACTAAGAGGAAAGCTTGGCGCTGTAATAATGATCAGGGAATAAGGTAATACATGAAAGAACATCTGATTGTCGGAATCACACAAGGAAGTCCTGCAGATATCGCAGGCATTAAAAAGGGTGAAAGGCTTATAAGTCTTAACGGTAAGGAAATACTTGATATCTTTGACTACGATTTCATTGCCGAGGACGAAAATGTAAGCCTTGTTACCATGTCTTCCGACGGGGAAGAAAAGCATTATGAGATAGAAAAAGAAGAGGGCGAGGAGCTCGGACTTCTCTTCGAAGAGTCTCTGATGGACAATTATAAATCCTGCTACAATAAATGCATATTCTGCTTTATCGATCAGAATCCGCAGGGTATGAGAGAGACGATCTACTTTAAGGATGATGATTCAAGGCTGTCATTTCTTCAGGGCAATTATATAACCATGACCAATATGAAGGACAGCGAGATCGACAGGATCATTGAGTATAAGCTTGCTCCGATCAACATTTCCGTTCATACTACGAATCCGGAGCTTAGATGCAGTATGCTTCATAACCGCTTCGCCGGAAGGATCATGGAGCATATCGAGAAGCTTTACAAGGCTGAGATACCGATGAATGCGCAGATCGTTCTCTGCAAGGGCGTAAATGACGGAGAGGAGCTCCTTCGTTCGCTGAGAGATCTTGCGGCATTTGCCCCTGTTATGGGCAGTGTATCAGTGGTTCCTGTTGGACTTACCAAGTACAGAGACGGTCTGTGCCAGCTTGACGAATTTAACTCGGAAGATGCAGAAGATGTCATAGATATGATAGAAGACATCCAGAAAGAAGTTTATGATAAGTATGGAATTCATTTTGCCCATGCAAGCGATGAATGGTATATAATGGCCGGAAGAGAGATACCTTCCGAGGATAACTATGACGGCTATAACCAGCTTGAAAATGGTGTCGGAATGACCAGGCTTTTATATAATGAGTTCACCGAGGCTGTAGATACGGTTCTTGAATACAAGGAATCGCAGAAGGGCTTAAAGAGGCTGATTCATAAAAGATCTAAAGAAGAGAAGATATATGATGCGATCCTTACAAAGAATCCGGGCAGAAAGGTTTCTACTGTATGCGGCCTGCTTTCCAAAGACAACAGGCATTATATATGTAAGGAGCTTTCAAGGGTCAGGCCGGATGTTGAATTTTTTGTCTATCCGATAGAGAATAAGTTCTTCGGACCGAAGATAACCGTTACAGGACTTCTGACCGGAAGTGATATAGTAAGCGGTCTTCAGGGCTGTGAACTGGGCGATGCGCTTCTTATACCTTCAAGCTGCCTTAAGGCGGACGAGGACATTTTCCTCGATGATATGACGCTGGAGGAGCTAAAGAACGCTTTACAAGTCGAAACTGTTATTGTAAAATCATATGGAATGGAATATTTAAGGAATATACTGGGAGTGTAAAATATGAGTAAACCAGTCGTTGCGATAGTTGGACGACCAAATGTCGGCAAATCAACACTTTTTAATTCTCTTGCCGGTGAGAGGATATCCATAGTAAAGGATACGCCCGGAGTTACAAGAGACCGTATATATGCGGATGTAACCTGGCTTGACCAGGCATTTACTTTGATAGATACAGGCGGAATTGAGCCTGATTCAAATGATATAATACTTAAAAGCATGAGGGAACAGGCACAGATTGCCATAGATACCGCAGATGTCATTATCTTCCTTACGGATGTAAAACAGGGCCTTGTGGATGCTGATTCACAGGTTGCGGATATGTTAAGGCGTTCTAAGAAGCCTGTTGTTCTTGTGGTTAATAAGGTAGATAATTTCGAGAAATACATGAGCGATGTCTATGAGTTCTACAATCTCGGACTCGGAGATCCGTTCCCTGTATCTGCAAACGGCAAGCTCGGCTTCGGAGAGATGCTTGATGAGGTTTGCGGACATTTCACCAAGAAGGCAGCTGCTGATGAGGAGGATGAAAGACCTCGTATAGCTATCATCGGAAAGCCTAACGTTGGTAAATCATCTATCATCAATAAGCTTATCGGCAAGGACAGAGTTATCGTTTCTGATATTGCCGGTACGACACGTGACGCCATAGATACAGTAGTTAAAAGAAATGGTGAAGAGTATATCTTCATAGATACTGCCGGTCTCAGACGTAAGAGCAAGATCAAGGACGAGATAGAAAGATTCAGTATCATCAGAACAGTTACGGCTGTTGAAAGATGTGATATTGCTGTGCTTGTAATCGATGCAACCATGGGAGTTACCGAGCAGGATGCAAAGATTGCCGGTATCGCACATGAGAGAGGCAAGGGCGTTATCATAGCTGTAAATAAATGGGATGCCATCGAGAAGAATGACAAGACCATGAATCAGTTCAAGAAGGATATCCAGCTTACACTTTCCTTCATGCCTTATGCAGAGCTTCTTTTCATATCTGCGGCAACCGGTCAGCGTATTGAAAAGCTCTTCACAATGATCGATACAGTAGTTCAGAACCAGACCTTAAGGATAGCAACTGGAATTCTTAACGAAGTACTTGCAGAGGCTGTATCACTTGCTGAACCGCCTTCTGACAAGGGTAAGAAGCTGAGACTGTATTATATGACAGAGGTTTCTGTAAAACCTCCTACATTTGTTATATTTGTAAATGATAAGGAGCTTGCTCATTTCTCTTATATAAGATATATCGAGAACAAGCTGAGAGAGGCCTTCGGATTCAAGGGAACACCTCTTAAATTTATCATTCGTGAAAGGAAAGAAAACTGATGACAGTATTTATAAGAATAGCCTGTCTTATCTGCGGTTATTTTTGCGGCCTGCTGGAAACAGGTTATATATACGGTAAATTTAAAGGTATTGATATCCGTAATTACGGAAGCGGTAATTCAGGAACTACAAATGCGCTGAGAGTACTCGGCAAGAAAGCGGGCCTTGTAGTATTTATAGGTGATCTCTTCAAAGCTATCATTCCATGCGTTATAGTTCGTCTTCTTACCAAGGACAGTTATCCTGATACATTTCTTCTTTTTGTTTTGTATATCGGTCTTGGCGTTGTTATGGGACATAACTTCCCATTTTACCTTAAGTTTAAGGGCGGCAAGGGCGTTGCTGCCACAGCCGGAATGATAATAGGACTTATGATACCATGGATGATACTTATACTTCTTGTTCTTTTCGTAGCAGTTGTTGCGGTTACAAGATATGTATCACTTGGTTCGATTCTTCTTATGATCGAATTTGTAACTCTTTACGTTATCTTTGCTCTGAACGGATGGCTATGCTTTGATCCGCACGGTGATTCAAGATCTGCAATGATCGAGAGCATCGTACTTGCGGTTATCTTTGCGACCATGTCTATCCTTAAGCATAAGTCAAATATCATAAGACTTATCCATGGTGAAGAGAATAAGCTCGGTCAGAAGAAAGAAAATTAATCGGAGGGGATAAAAATATGAAGATCTGTATACTTGGTGCTGGAAGCTGGGGAATTGCCATAGCCAAGCTTCTTTCAATAAATGAACATGAGGTGACCGTATGGTCTATCGACCCTGCTGAGGTTGCTATGTTAAATGAATACTGTGAGCATAAGACAAAGCTCCCGGGAGTAATACTCAGCGGTACAGTAACATTTACAACTGATCTTGAAGGAGCTATCAAGGATAAGGAGCTTATCGTAATGGCTGTTCCGAGTCCGTTTGTCAGAAGCACAGCAAAGTCTGCAGCTCCATTTGTAAAGGAAGGTCAGATCATTGTCAGCGTTTCGAAGGGTATTGAGGACGAGACTCTGATGAGACTTTCAGAGGTTATAAAAGAGGAGATTCCTGTTGCGAGAGTAGCAGTCCTTTCAGGACCAAGCCACGCAGAGGAGGTTGGAAAATGCATGCCTACAACTGTTGTTGTCGGAAGTGATGACAAGGAAGTGGCAGAGCTCATCCAGGATACATTTATGAATGATTTCTTCAGGGTATATATCAGCCCTGATATTATAGGTATTGAACTTGGCGGTGCACTTAAAAATGTCATCGCTCTTGCTGCCGGTATCGCTGACGGTCTTGGCTGCGGCGATAATACAAAGGCTGCTCTTATCACAAGGGGTATAGTTGAGATCAGCAGACTCGGCATCAAGATGGGCGGACAGCCTGAGACCTTTTCTGGTCTTTCCGGAATCGGTGACCTTATAGTTACCTGCGCTTCTGTACACAGCCGTAACAGAAAAGCCGGATATCTTATAGGTCAGGGCAAGTCTTATCAGGAAGCAATGGACGAAGTAAAAATGGTGGTTGAGGGCGTTTATTCAGCGAAAGCAGCATACAAGCTTTCTTTAAAGTATGGTGTTTCAATGCCTATTACCGAAGAGGTAAATAAGGTGTTGTTCGAGAATTATTCAGCTAAGGAGGCGCTCGGAAGACTTCTTACCAGAGATAAGACTAAAGAAGTCATCGGACTGACATGGTAGACAACAATTTTGAAAAGAAACAAAAATCAAAGATGAACAGCAGTAACAAAAATGCGATCGTCATTATGATACTTTTCTTCTTAGTGATCACCGCATTTATGATACTGACAGAATCTGACTCGCTTGATGATATATTTTCGCTTAAGAAAAGTAAGGCACAGACTCCAGGAGATTTGCCGACAGAAAACGTTGTATCTTCTGAGGAGTCAACCGATAAAACTGATACCGAGGCAACTGAGAAGACTACTGAGGTAACTACAGAGAAGACGGAAGAACCGACTTCAGAGGTTACAACAGCAGCAACAGATACTGCAGAAAGTACTGAAAATACAACAGAGGATGTTGTTGATACAGTTCTTCCTCCGGTTTCTGAGATCAAGGGACAAGACTGGTACAATGCTCAGCTCTTCCAGCCGGCTCAGCCTGTTGACGGTAAGTATTTCGACAATACCGTTCTTATCGGTGATTCAAGAACAGAATCGCTTGCGCTTTTCTCAGGCTATGATAATATCAATTCCTTTGCATATAAGGGACTGAATGTCGGCGCCATCAAGTCTGACCGTGTTATCAAGATCAGCGGCGTTGAATATACAGTAGAAGAAGCAGTCAGTGCGACATATTATGATAATTATTACATTTCATTCGGTATAAATGAACTTGGATGGCAGTATATTTCTGTATTTACGGAAGATATCAGCGAGCTTATCGACATGATCTATACCAGGAATCCGAAGGCTATGGTTTATGTGGCAAGCGTTGTTCCTGTATCCAAGGCTGTTTCAGACCAGGATGATGTATTTAACAAGGAAAATGTAGACAGATTCAATCTCGAGCTTCTGAAGATGGTTCAGGACAGAGGTGATGTTATCTATATTGACTACGCAGCTGCCGTAAGAGACGACGAGGGTTATCTGCCTGAGGAAGGCTCTGTAGACGGAAAGCACTGTACCTCTGACTACAATAAGAGGATAATGCAGTATATATTAACTCACATTTATGAAAGAGTAAGATAAAATGGCAACCGTTGACGTTAAGATCAGCAATTTTGAAGGACCTCTGGACCTTCTGCTGCATTTGATAGAGAAAAATAAATACAGTATATTTGATATTCCTATCGTTGAGATTACCGAGCAGTATCTTGCATATCTGGATGATCTTAAAGAAGATGATTATGACAGAATGAGCGATTTCCTTCTGATGGCTGCACAGCTTATCAGTATCAAGGCCAAGATGCTTCTTCCGAAGGAGGAAGAGGAGGTTCTTGAAGAGGGTGATCCGAGAGACGAACTCGTACAGAGACTTCTTCAATATAAGATGTACAAATTCGCATCCTATGAGTTAAAGGACATGGAAATGGATGCTGAGGGAGCATATTTTAAAGGAGAATCCATACCAAAAGAGGTTAAGGATTACAAGGAAGAGGTTGATCCTGCAGAGGTTGTAAAGGATCTGACTCTGGTAAAGCTCAAAGAGATATTTGAGCAGATAATGAAGCGTGAGATTGACCGTATCGACCCGGTAAGAAGCCGTTTCGGTACGATAACGAGGGAAGAGATCAAATTAGAGGATCGAATGATAGAAGTCCGTGAAGAGATAAGAGGACTTCGAAGCATCAATTTCAGAACCCTGCTCGGAAGACGTAAGGGTAAAATGAATCTGATAGTAACATTTCTTGCCATACTTGAGCTTATGAAGACAGGAGTTCTGACGATAAGGCAGGATGGTATATTTGAAGATATTATCATTGATTCTCTTGAACAAGGGTGATTAAGATGGACGATAACAATATTACAACATGCGGCGCTCTCGAGGCTGTTCTTTTCGCAGTGGGGGAAGCGGTAGAGATTTCAAGACTCGCAGAGGCTATTGGTGTAGATAAGCAGGAAGTTTTAAATGCATATGAAGAGCTTGCTAAGAAGTACGACGAGAACGGTCACGGCATCAGAATACTCAGACTTGACGACAAGCTTCAGCTTTGCACAAGAAATGATTATTATGATATTTTAATAAGGCTTGTAAATATACCAAAGAAGCATGTTCTTACAGATGTTCTTCTCGAAACTCTTTCAATAGTGGCTTATAAGCAGCCGGTTACAAGGCTTGAGATTGAACAGATCAGAGGCGTTTCGTGCCAGCATGCGGTAAATAAGCTTATTGAGTATAACCTTATCACAGAGGTCGGACGACTTGACGCTCCGGGAAAGCCTATACTTTTCGGAACAACAGATGACTTCTTAAGAAGCTTTGGTATATCATCTATGGATGAATTGCCGGTTGTTTCATCTGATAAGATTGAAGACTTTAGGAGACAGGCGATGGAGGAGGCCAGTCTTACTATCGAAACTTAACAAAGATTATGGGTTAAAAGCATGGATAAAAAAACTGAGAGACTTAAGATCATATCTGAGGTTAACAGAGTATCAGCCAAATGCATGAGAATCATCATGTACTTTATGCTGGTTTTCTTTTCATTTCTGCTTATCACTGGAAGATATGATCATGTTCTTCTGACTATAATGACTTTGCTTTGTCTTCTAATAGCATTTATTCCAATCCTTGTAGTAAATGTTCTTAAGTTCGACAAGAGCCGTTTAACTAAATATATAATTATAATCTGCACGATACTTATCACCGGAATACTTATCACGCAGCTTTCAAGCTATGCGTATCCGATAATGCTTTTCCCGATACTTGTGGCGTCGCTGTATTATGACAGAACCTTTATCCTTTCAACTTCATTTCTTGAGATACTCGTTGTGTTTATCTCCGGAGTTGTGAAGTATAAATTCCCGGCAGTTCTTATCAAGAAAGAAGCTGTGGACTATGAAGAGATCATAATTCATTTCTTCATACCTGCCTTTCTGATAATACTGTTTATGTCATTTATCGCGTTCTTCATAGTAGACAGAAATGCTGTTATGATCGACAGAAATATCGATACTGCACTTATAACCATTGAAAATGAAAAAGGCCTCTGTTATGCCTTTTCGGAAATAAGTGAAAATAAATCAAAGCTTACAGGAGAGCATATCAAGCGAGTTGCTGAATATACAAAGATACTCGGAAGGGCTTCCGGCTTTGATGAAGAGTATGTTGATAAGCTTGCTACAGCAGCCATGATGCATGATATCGGCAAGCTTATGATAAGTGATGAGATACTTGATAAGCCGACAAAGCTTACCGAGGAAGAGTATCAGATCATGAAGAGCCACGTTCTCTATGGTGAAGCACTTCTTGAGAAGTGTCCGGGTGAGATCATGCACCTTGCGAGAATCATTGCAAAGGAACATCATGAGAGATGGGATGGCAAGGGATATCTCGGCATGAAGGGTGATGAGATATCATATATCTCAAGAATAGTATCAGTGTGTGATGTGTTCGATGCTCTGACAGCCGAAAGAATGTACAAGAAGGGCTGGTCCCTTGAGGATACATATAACGAGATCATTACAAACAGCGGTAAGCAGTTTGATCCGAAGGTAGTCAAGCTCTTCATCCAGAACTTTGATAAGTTCAAGGAAGTCAGAGAGAAGATACCTGATATGAAGATTTATTAGTTTTCTTAACTAGAAGGGAGAGAAAATGTTCAGGATAATCAACCAGTACCTTGCATGTGTTAATATCAAGACAGATGCGGGCTTAAGAAGCAATATGGAGATCTTCCTTCACGACAGAGAGGATATCAGTAAATTTTGCATAAATGAAAACTTCAATAAATATATAGTTGATATAAAGATGGAGAAATTCTCTGTAGATCTTGCAGATCGTTTCTTCAGGGATTTTACCACTGAGATAGCTTATGCATATTCTTCAATGTACGTAAGATACAATGAAGGAGTTCGTGTAAGATACAGATTCGTTACTTCCAAGGAAGATAAGAGCGCTGTATATATGGATATAGTTATATCTTAAAGAGACTAAAAAAGCAGTCAGACCGTTGCCGTATATGCGGCTTTAGGATTGACTGCTTTTTAAATACCAGGATTTCAGTACCGGAATTCTGAAACTAAAAAATTAGAATTTATATGATCTGAAAAGTCCTATAACTCGTCCGATGATCATAAGGTCATCAACTATGATCGGCTCCATCGTGTCATTCTCCGGCTGGAGACGGTAGTGACCATTTTCCTTGTAATAGGTCTTGACGGTAGCTGAATCATCTATAAGAGCAACTACGATATCACCATTCTTAGCTGTGTTGGTCTGTTCTACGATGATAGTATCTCCGTAGAGGATACCGGCGTTGATCATGCTGTCACCCTTGACCTTAAGCATAAAGGTCTGATTATTCGTAAGAAATTCAGGAAGTACCGGGAAATAATCCGTGATGTTCTCCTCGGCAAGTATAGGCTGTCCGGCAGCAACAGTACCGATAACGGGTACATTTACCACCTCGCGCCTTGTGAGATTGAATTCATCATCAACTATCTCTATGGCACGCGGCTTTGAAGGGTCACGCCTGATATAACCGTTCTGCTCAAGTGAATTTAAATGTGAATGTACTGTCGAAGTAGAGCTTAATCCGACAGCAAAACAGATATCCCTGACAGTAGGCGGATAACCCTTGTCAAGTATGCATTCCTTTATGTAATTCAGAATCTGTTCCTGCTTAGCGCTTATCTTTCCTTTGGACATTATAAACCTCCATCGTTAAACACTGGATTTACTATTTTTTATGTATTATAACACAACATATGTTCGATTGCAAACAAATGTTCTGTCATTATTTAACTTTTTCTTTACCATTTTTACTAAACAACTTTACCTTTTCTTAACTAAATTAGTTTAAGCTGAATATATCGTGAATATCTATAAGATGACGAGTATTTATGACATATCTTTTTACGGAGGGAAATATGAAGGTTATTGAGATGAAAAACGTAGACAAGTACTACGGTAAGAATAAAGTACTTGACGGTGTAAGCTTTTCTGTTGAGAAAGGTCATATCGTTGGTCTTATCGGTCCGAACGGTGCCGGTAAAACAACTATCATGAAGATCATTTCCGGACTGTCACATAGAAGTGCCGGAGAACTGTATCTTTTTGAGAAGAATACCGAAATTCATGTGAACAGAAACCGTATCAGCTTTATGATCGAGAATCCTATCATCGATTCGGCGCTTAATGCAAGAAATAATATGGAATATATGAGACTGCTCCGAGGAGTAGCCGATGAGAAAAGGATAGATGAGCTGCTTTTATATGTCGGACTTGATAATGCCGGAAAGAAACAGGTTAAGAATTTCTCGCTTGGTATGAAGCAGCGCCTCGGTATCGCAATGTCGCTTATTGCCGATCCTGAGGTTCTTGTTCTTGATGAGCCGGTTAACGGACTGGATCCTGAAGGAATAGTTGAAGTAAGAATGATACTGAAGGAGCTCTGCGAAAAGCAGGGTAAGACTATCGTTATATCAAGCCACCTTCTTTCTGAATTGTCCGAGCTTTGTACAGACTATATCATCATAAATCATGGTAAGATCGTTGAAGCGCTCTCTACTGAAGAGCTTATGGATCATTCAAGAAGCTATATTTCAGTTAAGACTGACAATATATCGCATACAACCGCACAGCTTGAGAAGACCTTACAAATAAACGATTATAAGGTTATAGATAATTCTGAGCTGCGTATATTCGGAATGTCCGGAAGAATTCCTGAATTATCCAGAGCGATCACCGATGGCGGTGACACAATACTTCATTTTGCTCATACAAATGAAAGCCTTGAGGAGTACTACCTTTCAAAGGTCGATCATAATGATAGCGAAGACACAAAAAGAAGAAATGGAGTAATTAACAGACTTTCCGGAAGGGGTGATAGATAATGAACAGACTGATCAAAAGTGAATTAAAAAAAGATTTACAACTGACATACTACTGGGGGTTTATATTAGGTATAGTTCTCATGCAGATATTATTATGTTTCAGCGATGATATGAACAGTATAAACTTTGTTCAATCACAGCTGGGTGAGTTTTTTATAATCTTACCGATGATGATGACTGCATTTATAGCAGGAAGAGGCTTTTCACAAAGAACCAATATGTATGATATAATGATGGGAAACAGACCTCTTAAGATAATCGTTTCAAAGCTTTTATCTGTAGGATTTATTACAGCATGTATTATTTCTTTTATAAGCCTTTCATTTTTCTTTGTAATTTCACTGGTTAACAGCACCGGCTTCAACGAT
The DNA here is from genome assembly GCA_900321215.1 of uncultured Eubacterium sp. GTDB lineage: Bacteria > Bacillota > Clostridia > Lachnospirales > Lachnospiraceae > Eubacterium_Q. Next base: position 11,902 of record ONVE01000249.1, read on the forward strand.
GCATTTATCAAAGAAATGATGTTTATACTGCTGATCTATAAAGCAACATTTGCGGGAGTGCTTCTTGCTCTTTGCTTTAGAAGCCTTGCATCTATCGCAATCGTTTATCTGAGAGTCATGCTTGAATCGATAATTCTGGTCGTATATGGAAGCTTAAAGGGTAACCTTTCAGAGATTATGGATTCCCTTAGAGGAACACCAAGAATATTCGATTTACTGTTTTATTCAAATCAGATTTCCATGATTTCGGAGGGCAGTCCATCAGCAGATTCACTTATCAATATCCTCAGCGGCTTCGCTATAATGCTTCTTGTATGGGGAGGAATAACATACTTATTATATAAACATAAGGATTTTTAAAAAGGATAAGATTCACAGTGAACGAAACACTTATAATCAGTATAGCTCTTATCATTACAACGATAACTGCTTTGGTATTTATCAGAAAATACTTCATGCAGAAGTCGGAAATGATCAGCTTCAGAAAACAACTGAATAAGATAAGAACAACTGACAGGGAGCAGCCTTTAATGGTTGCTTCCTTTGGCGCGCCTTCAATAGAGCTTGCCAAGGAGATAAATGCACTTACGGCAGACCTGAAAAAGCTCGCCATGGAGGCAACCGAAAATGAGAAGAAGATGAAGATAGTCATGGCTGGAGTTTCTCATGACTTCAGAACGCCTCTTACCTCTGCTGACGGATATCTTCAAATGATAGATAATACTCTGACTGATTCGGAGGTTAGCGAGGAACTCCGTGAATATCTTGATATTGTAAAGGAAAAGGTAAGCTATCTTAAGAAAATGTCAGATGAATTCTTCGAGGTAAGCTATCTTGAAGCGGTTGATAAGGCTATCCTTGGCGCAGTTCGTTTTGATACAGTACTTTCAAATGTTATGCTTTCGGCGTATAACAGTATCAGCGAAAAGAATCTTCTTATGAAGCCGGAGATCCCTGAGGAAAAGCTTCTCGTTCTTGCTGATGAGCATTACCTTACAAGAATACTTGAGAATCTTTTCTCAAATGCTGAAAAATACGCCGTTTCATATATCAGTGTAAATGTCAGTACAGAAAAAGATAATATAAGATTAAAGGTAGAAAATGATGTCTCTGTAAATACGGATTTTGAAGAAACACATATCTTTGATCCATTTTACCGCGGAACCGGAAGAAGCGGTCCGGGAACAGGCCTCGGATTATATATATGTAAGGAGCTTGCCGATTTTATGAATTACAGTATAAACGGTCATCTGGATAAAGGTGTATTCAGTATAGAGCTTATCATGCCTGCAGCTGAAGCTCTGGCGTAAGATATCAATTTTATATAATATACAGTAGGGGGCAATATGAAGATCCTGATAATTGAAGACGATAAAGAGATAAACAGGCTGCTTTCGGTATTTTTAACCCAGAATGGTTATGATACCGAGAGCAGCTTTGATGGCGTAAGCGGGCTTAATATGATCAAGAAGGCAGAAGGCGACCTTGATATGATACTTCTTGATATGATGCTCCCGGGCTTTTCCGGAAATGAAATACTTACCAAGATAAGAGAATTTACCGATATTCCGGTTATAGTCATCTCAGCTGTCTCTGCTTTAAGCGAGAGGCTTTTCATGATGAAGAA
>ONVE01000248.1 GCA_900321215.1 uncultured Eubacterium sp.
CAAACCGTTTCCTTTCAATGGGCGTAACAGTTCATGTTGGACTGAATGTGTTCCTTAGTGATATAGAGAATGCGTCTATTGAGACTATCGGGGACAGTACATTTATCAGAACAGACATCAACCCTATCACGCTCGGACAGCAGCTTGTCAAGAGATTCTTCGACATCGTCATTTCGATAATAGGACTTGTATTTACAGGAATATTATCACTTTTTATAGCGCCTATCATCAAGAAGCAGTCTCCGGGACCGGTATTCTTCAAGCAGGAGAGAGTAGGTAAGAACGGCAGACGTTTCAAAATGTATAAATTCCGCTCAATGTACATGGATGCAGAGGAGAGGAAGAAGGATCTTATGGATCAGAACCAGATGCAGGGACTTATGTTCAAGATGGATGATGATCCTAGAATAACACCAATCGGTAAATTCCTGAGAAAGTCATCGATAGATGAATTTCCACAGTTCCTTAATATACTTAAGGGCGATATGAGTCTTGTGGGTACAAGACCGCCAACGGTTGATGAGGTGGAAATGTACCATCTTCATCATATGAGCAGACTTGCGATAAAGCCGGGACTTACAGGAATGTGGCAGACCTCGGGAAGATCTGACATTACTGATTTTGAAGAGGTAGTTAAGCTTGATAATGAATATATACGAAACTTCAGTCTGCTGCTTGATGTGAAGATAATCATTAAGACCTTTGGTGCAGTTTTCGGCATGAAGGGATCTAAATAGATTTATTCGATCGGGGATAAGACGGTATGACTGAACAAAATGAAGTGAAGAAGCAGTCTTCACTAAAGGTTAATTTTATATTGAACGCCATACTTACGATATCCGGATTTCTCTTTCCGCTGATATCATTTCCGTATGTATCACGAGTACTTCAGCCTATAGGTACCGGAAAGGTTCAGACGGCAACTTCATTTGTCGCATATTTTTCCATGATTGCGGGACTCGGAATACCTACATATGGCGTAAGAGTCTGCGCAAAGGCGAGAGATGATAAGGATAAACTGTCGCGCGTCGTACAGGAGCTTTTTATAATAAATGCCGTTATGTCGGTGGTATCATATGCAGCGCTTTTCATCTGCATCTCACTTATACCGAAGCTTCAGGTCGAGAAAGAGCTTTATCTTGTTAGCAGTCTGATCATTTTCTTCAACCTTGTGGGTATGGAATGGCTCTACAAGGGACTTGAGAAATACAGATATATAACCATTAGATCGATCATTTTTAAATTCATTGCGCTTGTAGCGATGTTCCTTCTGATACATAAGCAGGAGGATTATGTGATCTATGGCGGTATTACGATATTTGCATCCTCTGCATCAGGAGTGATGAATTTTATAAATGTCAGAAAATACGTCAGCTTCAAGAAGAAGGGACCTTATGAGTTCCGTCCGCATTTCAAGGCGGTAGCAATATTCTTCGCAATGAGCTGCGCAACGACTATATATACCAATCTTGATGCGGTTATGCTCAGCTTCATGAAGGGCGATACCGAGGTTGGATATTATAATGCATCTGTAAAGATAAAGCAGATACTTGTAGGTATAGTCACATCACTCGGAACGGTCATCCTTCCAAGAGCTTCTTATTATGTAGAGCATAAAATGATGGATGATTTCAGAAGGATAAGCGGCAAGGGACTGAATTTTGTACTTATCTTTGCAACGCCGCTCATGTTATATTTCATGATATTTGCGTCTGAGGGAATATATTTCCTCTCGGGTTCGGCTTATAAAAATGCTATCATGCCGATGATAATCATCATGCCGACTCTGCTTCTTATAGGAATCACGAATATCCTCGGAATAGAGATACTCGTACCGTTAGGAAGAGAGAAGGTAGTGCTTCATTCGGAGATAGCAGGAGCCATAACGGATGTGGTACTGAATCTTATACTTATACCGGAATTTAAATCTTCGGGAGCTGCGATAGGTACGCTGGTTGCCGAGATGGTGGTATTTATATATCAGTATATGGCTCTCAGAAAGGAAGTCGGATACGCATTTAGAAATATAAGCTATATAAAGATATTTATCGGAATGCTTTTTGCAGCGGCGTCATGCTTCTGGGTAAAGCTGCTGCCGCTTGGGAATTCCGAACTTCACTGCTTCATAAAGATAGCAGTCTCAGGCGTTCTCTTCTTCGGAGTGTATGGTCTTACGCTCTATATCTCGGGAGAGCAGCTTTCGAGAGAGATTGCGGGATCATTTTTTAAGAAGCTGAGAAAGAAAGCATAAATAATTTAGGGTAATCTAGTATACGGGTAGTATATACGGGAGGATAAAAGGTGAAAAAGTATAATTATTTGGTAGTAGGATCGGGACTTTATGGTGCAACTTTCGCGAGATGTGCTGCTGAAGCAGGTAAGAAGGTTCTTGTTATCGACAAGAGAAACCATATAGCAGGAAACGTATATACAGAAAAGGTTGAGGGGATAGAGGTGCATAAATACGGCGCTCACATCTTCCATACCAATGATAAGAGAGTGTGGAATTTCCTTCAGCGTTTTGCTGATTTTAACCGATTCACAAATGCACCTGTAGCTAACTACAAGGGAGAGCTTTATTCACTTCCTTTCAATATGTATACCTTTAATAAAATGTGGGGCGTTACCACTCCTAAGGAGGCTGCCGACAAGATAGAGGAGCAGCGTCTTGAAGCTAAGAAGGCTATGGAGAAGGAAGGCGTTACCGAACCAAGAAATCTTGAGGAGCAGGCAATTCTCCTCGTTGGTAAGGATATTTACGAGAAGCTCGTTAAGGGCTATACAGAGAAGCAGTGGGGAAGACCATGTACAGCGCTTCCTGCATTTATCATTAAGAGACTTCCTGTAAGACTTACATTTGACAATAACTATTTCAATGCGCTCTATCAGGGTATCCCGATCGGCGGATATACTGCTATGGTTGAAAATATCCTCAACCATGAGAATATCGAGGTAAGGACAGGCGTTGAATATTTTGAGAACAAGGAAGACCTGGACGAGGAGTCGGAGACACTGGTGTATACCGGTCCTATCGATGCATATTTCAATTATAAGCTCGGTACTCTGCAGTATCGTTCGGTACGTTTTGAGAACGAGATACTTGATATTCCTTCCTTCCAGGGAAATGCAGCAGTAAACTATACTGATTCTGAGACTCCTTGGACAAGGATCATTGAGCATAAATGGTTTGAGTTCGGCAAGGATAAGGATGGAAATGATCTTCCGAAGACAGTGATCAGCCGTGAGTACAGCTCTGAGTGGAAGCTGGGCGATGAGCCTTACTATCCGGTAAATGATGAGCAGAATGGAAAGTTATATGCTGAATACAAGAAGCTTGCAGACGCAGAGAAAAATGTTATCTTTGGCGGAAGACTTGCTGAATATAAATATTATGACATGGATGCTGTAGTAGCAGCGGCTCTTAAGACCGCAGACAGCATTTTAGGATGATAAAATGAATGTAGCTGTTATATTTGCCGGAGGCTCCGGCACAAGAATGACAAATTCTGATATTCCGAAGCAGTTTCTGCTGGTTCACGGAAAGCCTATAATCGTTCATACCATTGAACATTTTCAGAAGCATGAAATGATCGATGGTATAGTTGTCGTATGCCTTGAAGGCTGGATCGATTATATGAAGGATATGAAACTCAGGTATAACCTCGATAAGATAAAGGATATAGTTCCGGGCGGGGCTACCGGCCAGATGTCTATATTTAAAGGACTTGAGGCGGCGGAGAGGCTTTACGGAAAGGATGAGGATACGGTTGTTCTGATCCATGACGGCGTGAGACCGCTTATCAAGGCTGAGACCATAAGTGATAATATAGCCGCAGTTAAAAAATACGGCTCGGCTATCACCTGTTCACCGGCTGGAGAAACTGTAGTCATTTTTGAGGATGATCTTGTAACGGCTGTACCTGACAGGGAGAAGAGCAGATTTGCGAAGGCACCGCAGAGCTTCTACCTGAAGGATATACTTTCGGCTGAGAGAAGATCGATCAGTGAAGGGAAGACAAATATGATCGATTCCTGCACACTGATGAAGAATTACGGATACGAGCTGCATACTGTCATTGGACCTGACTATAATATAAAGGTTACGACTCCAAAGGACTTTATAATCTTCAGAGCAATCTATGATGCTATCGAGAATAAGCAGCTGGACTAAAGGAGTCATAACCGCATGGCAAAGAATCAGAAAAATTTTTATGCAGTTAGGAAGGGCGTTTGTCCCGGGATATATAAAAGCTGGGAAGAGTGCCAGCGAAATGTGACCGGCTTTTCGGGCGCAGAGTTTAAAGGCTTCAAGACTCTGGAAGAGGCTGAGGAATATATGGGCAGTTCTGCAGCTCTGAAAGCAGGTGCGAATGGAGAGAAAGAAGCTTCCGATGAATGCTTTGCATTTGTTGATGGAAGCTTTAATGCTGTAACTAAGGTATATGGCTACGGCGGTTTTCTTGTTGATGGCGGGCAGAAACACATACTTCAGGGAGCCGGAAGCGATCCTGAAATGGCTGAAATGCGAAATGTTGCAGGAGAGATCTGCGGCTGCGTGGCAGCGGTAGAGAAAGCCATAGAGCTGGGCATCAAAGAGATTAAGATATATTATGATTATATGGGCATTGAAATGTGGGCTACCGGTAAATGGAAAAGAAACAAGACCGGAACAGCCGAATATCATGATTTCATGCAGAAGGCCGCCGGTCTTGTAAATGTTAGATTTGTTAAAGTTAAAGGTCATTCCGGTGTTGAAGGGAATGAGGAAGCTGACAGACTCGCCAAGGAGGCTGTCGGGATATAACCTGCCGG
>ONVE01000247.1 GCA_900321215.1 uncultured Eubacterium sp.
AAATGCGCGAGTGGCTCAGCGGTGGAGCACCTCCTTGCCAAGGAGGGGGTCGCGGGTTCGATTCCCGTCTCGCGCTTTTTTTGTGCTTTTAATCAGGATTGTTTGGAGAAGTTATATGAGTTACGAAAAAGGATATAAAAAGGTTTCAGATTCACAGTCTGAATGGATGAAATGTATTCAGTACGAGGACATAAACGGAAGCGGAAGACTTTTCGGCGGAAGACTTATGGAGTGGATGGATGAGGTTGCCGGTATTGCGGCATTAAGACATTCCGGAAAGCTCGTTACGACAGTTGCTGTTGATAATCTGAAATTCAAAAGCGGCGCATATATAAATGATGTTGTTGTTATCATTTCCAGGATAACATATGTTGGAAATACATCGATGGAAGTTCGTGTTGATGTGTATTTTGAAGACAGAGAGACCGGAACAAGACGTATGATCAACAGAGCGTATTTCACAGAGGTCTGTATCGATGAGGAAGGCCACCCGGTACCGGTTCCTTATGGAATTGAACCGGAGACCGAGAGTGAGAAAGCTGAATACGAAGGAGCTCTTAAGCGTATCGAGATGCGTAAGCTCCGCAGATCTGAGGGGTTCTAATCCTTGATATAACCCTTGATAACTGAAAAACAATTCTTATAGCTGCTGAGGGACGTTGCCTTTAGCAGCTCTTTTATTACCTTTGAAGGAAGATCCAGACCTTTGGCAAGGTAAACCCAGAGCTCCTTCATTTTCTTGACTACCTGATCTTCATAGTTCATTTCAATCAGATAATTCTCTATAAGCTCTTCATGGAAGGCGAGGAAACGCTTTTTGAAGCTATCTATTTTCTGACCGTTCCTTATCTCATAGCAGAGAGCCGGGTTTGCGATTACTCCGCGACCAATCATAATATTGCTGAGACGGATGTTTTTATCTGAAGCATCTGAACCATTAAATCCTTCAGTTGAAGAGATGGTCTTACTTATATTATCTGTCAATTCAGTTGACGAAATGGTCTTTCTTATATTATCCAAGACTTCAGGAGAAGTGATATCTCCGTTATAAGTAAATATAGTATTTGGCATTTTTGGAGCGAGCCTTTTTACCATATCGGCATAAATGTCCGTGTGAGCATGACCTTTATAAAGCTCTTTACCGACTCTTGGATGGATTATTATCTCTTTAGCGGGATATTTTACATAGATTTCGGCTATGTCCTCCCATTCTGAGATGAATTCCATGCCTATCCTTGTCTTGATGGATATATCGATCGGAGATTTGTCAAAAATCTGCTCAAGAAATCTGTCCAGCTCATCGGTCTTATCGAGGAAACCAGCACCGCGGCCTTTTGCAGTCACTGTGCCGGAAGGGCAGCCGAGGTTTAAATTCACTTCATTATAGCCTAGAGCCTGAAGCTGCTTTGCAATAGTGAGAAAAAGCTCGGCATCATTTACAAGTACCTGAGGGATAAGAATATTAACATCATTATTTGCAGGATCAACATCACGCTTCTCGCGGCCCTTGATGTTGCTGGCTGTAAGAAACGGAGTATAGTATTTATCAACACCTCCGAAATGCCTGTTTAAAGCATTTCTGTAGACGTAGGTTGTAATTCCTTCCATAGGAGCAAGGCTTATCATTTTATTTCTCCCTCGTTTTTACTAATAAAATATTTTACAAACGTTGGACTTAGTATATAATTACTTAAGTGCAGCAGATTACTTTAATCAATATAACAGTTAAGGCATGATATGTAAAATACTTATTAATGTGAAGGAGACCGAAAGATGGAAAACAAGCTTCCTAAGAGATCAGAGGTTCCGGTTGAAATGACCTGGCGTCTCACAGATATATATGAAACAGAAGAATTATGGAATGAAGATTATAAGGCTGCAGGGCTTATTGCAGATGAGATCAGAGAGTATGAGGGCAGAGTCTGCGAGTCGGCAGATACGATGCTTAAGGTGTTTGATCTCTACGAGGCGTGCCTGATGAAGGTTTACAGACTTTATGGTTATGCACATATGATGCATGATCAGGATACTGCAGATCAGAAGAATCAGGGACTTCATTCAAAGGCTATGAGCCTTGATGTTATGGTTGGTGAGAAGCTGGCTTTCCTTGAGCCGGAGGTACTGAGTCTTGATAAAGAGAAGGTTGATGCCTTTTACGAAGAAAATGAGGCGCTTAAGAAGTATAAATGTCTTATCACAGAAATGATGAGGACGAGAGAGCATACTCTTGATAAAAATCTTGAGGCTCTTCTTGCTTCTGCCGGAGATATGGCTGAAACTGCGCAGAAAGCATTTTCAAGCCTTGCTTATGCGGATCTTAAATTCCCGGAGACTAAGAATGAAAAGGGCGAACAGGTTGCGCTTTCTAACGGAAGATTCGTACCGCTTCAGATGTCTGCCGACAGAGAAGTGCGTAAGGAAGCATTTTTCAAATTCTATGAGAGATATAAGGAATTTGCCAATACCTGGGCTGTATTATACGACGGTCAGGTTAAGAAGCAGATCTTTTATGCAAAAGCCAGAAAATATAACAGTACTTATGAGGCGGCTGTTGACAGAAATAACGTTTCTCCGTCAGTATGCGAGAATCTTATAAGCTGCGTTAATAAGAACCTCGATAAAATGCATCGTTATGTGAGACTTCGCAAGAAGCTTCTCGGCTATGACGAGCTTCATATGTATGATGTATATGCGTCGATGGTCAGCGAGTTTGAGTGGAAGGTAAGCTTTGAGGAGGCTAAGAAGATGTCTCTTGAGGCGCTCCGCCCGCTGGGAGAGGACTATCTGAAGATACTAGAAGAGGCCTATGAAAACAGATGGATCGATGTGATCGAAAATGAAGGAAAGCGCGGAGGTGCGTATTCATCAGGAGTATACGGCGTTCATCCTTATGTTCTTCTTAACTGGAGCGGCACTCTTGATGATGTATTTACGCTCGTTCATGAGATGGGCCATTCTCTTCATACATATTATTCTAATAAGAAGCAATCCTTCTTCGATGCGGATTATAAGATATTTGTAGCTGAGGTTGCGTCTACTACAAATGAGATACTTCTTCTTAAATATCTTCTTGGAAGAGCCAAAGAGGTTAAGGAGAAAATGTACCTTATCAATCATTTCCTTGAGAGCTTCAAGGGAACTCTCTACAGACAGACTATGTTTGCAGAGTTTGAGAAGGAGAGCAACCGGCTTTCAGAGGAAGGAACACCACTTACAGCAGATGTTCTTTCTGAGCTTTATCTCTCTCTTAATAAGAAGTATTTCGGTGAAGAAATGATATCTGACCCTCTTATCGCATATGAGTGGTGCAGGATTCCTCATTTCTACTATAATTTCTATGTTTATCAGTATGCGACAAGCTTTTCGGCTTCTGTTGCTATAGCAGACAGAATACTTACAGGCGGCAAAGATGAGGTCGCAAGGTATCTGGACTTCCTTTCATCAGGCTGTACAGCTGATCCTGTAAGCCTGCTTAAGAAGGCCGGAGTTGACCTTTCAACCGAGGAACCGGTGCAGAAGGCGCTTGATATATTTGACGGGCTTATAACTGAAATGGATGAGATTAATTAATTTGTTGAAAAATCAATTTTTTTTGCTATAATGTCTATTACGTAAAAGAGGAATGGTCATGAATAGTAATAAAAAAGAAAATAATATAATTAATAAACTTCTTGATGCGGTTGATGAATCCGAGGAGGATAAGGACAAGGAACCTGAGTTTACGGGTGTATTAACAACAGAGGATAGCAAGGAGAAAGCTGCAGAAGCTGAAACAACTACAGCAGCCCCGACAGAAACTCTGAAGGCTGAGTCATCTGAGGCAGATGAAGATGCTCCGGATGACAAGCCTCGCAAAAAGAAGAAAAAGAAAGAGAAGGAGTCGAAACTCAAATCCAAGATACATAGGCTTTATGAAGCTAAAAACTGGAAATGGATTTTCGGCTGCTTTATTGCGGCGTTTTTTGAGGATATTCTGCTTGAGATCATGGGAAGAAGGTCGGTTACCGGAGCCTTCTCATTCATGGTACACTCATCGCTTATTTTCCTTATAAATATACTTATAATATTTGCAACAATGCTTCTTGGACTTTTGTTCAGAAAGAGGCTTTTCTTCGTCTTTTTGGGCGGACTATTGTGGCTCGTGATGGGCTTTATAAACTTTATGGTCCTCGGATACAGGATCACTCCATTTTCAGCGATAGATTTCCTTATGGCAGTCGACGTCATAAGTATGATGGATGTTTATTTCAATAAATTCCAGCAGCTGCTGATATTTGTAGGAATAGGTGTGGGTATATTCCTGGTAATCCTGCTTTTCCTTTGGACGCCAAAGATGAAGGGCAAGATCAATAGACTCCTGAATCTTGCTGTATGTGCCGGAGTATTTATACTTTCGTATGTTCTTATTAATATAGCAACAGATACGGGCGTTATCTCGGACGACTTTTCGAACCTTGGAAATGCCTACAGAGATTATGGTTTTGTTTACTGTTTCTCAAACAGTATCATTGATATCGGTATCAGCAAGCCGGACGGCTATTCGGACGACGAGGTAAGAGACGTAATATATGATACGGATGTTGATTATAATGAATACCTTGAGAAGCGCGGGGAGAAGAAGACTCCGAATATTATAATAGTACAGCTTGAATCATTTATGGATATCGACAGAATGGAAGGAGTCCATACAGATATTGATTCTGTGCCGAACTTCAATAAGTTCATGGAAGAGTATCCTTCAGGATATCTTACTGTGCCTCAGATCGGTGCAGGTACTGCAAATGTAGAATGCGAAGTGATAACCGGTATGAAGACCGGACTTTTCGGTGCGGGAGAATATCCTTACAAGACGGTTCTGTCGTCAACTCCTTGCGAAAGCCTCGCTCAGATCCTTAAGAGAGAGGGTTATACAACATTTGCAATGCATAACAACAAGGCTATGTTCTACAGCAGAAATGAAGTGTATAACAACCTTGGCTTTGACTATTTTGATTCGCAGGAATACATGAATAAGCTTACATATACAAGCGCAGGCTGGGCAAAGGACAGCTGCCTTGTTTCCGAGATCAAGAAATGTCTTGATTTCACAGAAACAGATGATGATTTTATTCACTGTATATCTGTTCAGGGGCATGGAAAATACCCTGAGGACGGAGTAAATACGGAAGAGCATGTTAAGGTCACAAGAGATGACGAAGATCCTGCTCTGACAAATCAGTACGGATATTATGTCAACCAATGTTATGAAATGGATGCATTTCTTGCAGATCTGAAAGAGATGATGGACAAACGCGGTGAGGATTACATTATCATTGCTTACGGCGACCACCTTCCAAGCATACCATTTGACGTAAAGAGCATAGTAAAGGGAAATGAATTCCAGACCGAGTATGTTATCATAAATAATATCGGCCTTGATCTTCCTAAGCAGGATATCGCGACCTATGAGGTGTCGGATTACCTCCTTACAGCGCTTAATCTTGATAAGGGTATCTATCAGAGGATACATACAACCTACTGTAACAGAGATATGCAGGCGTATACAGATGCACTTCATTTGGTACAGTATGATATGCTGTACGGCGATAAATACATTTACAGCTATATACCTGAATATTATTCTGCAGGTATGTCAATGGGTCTTTATCCGGTATCAATAAATGAGGTAAGTCTCAGCAGTAATCAGATACTTATACACGGTGAGAATTTTACAGAATTCTCGACTGTACTTTTAAATGACGAGAAGCTTGTGACTACATTTGTAAATGACAGGACTATCATTGTTCCGAAGGGGCAGTTTGAGCCGCTCAAGAAGGGCGATGTGATAAAGATACAGCAGATAGACGCAGATAAGCATATGCTCAGCGAATCTGTAAATGAATATATCTACGATCCGGGATATTAGATCAAAAGCATCAGATTCGGAATAATTGATCTGGGGAACTAAATACGAAATACCGGATACTTCGGACAAAGAATAATAAATAAGCAGTTATAATAGTATACTAATGTAAAGGAATATAAAAAAATGAAAAGAGAAGACATCAGAAACATTGCAATCATTGCACACGTAGACCACGGAAAAACTACTCTTGTGGACGAGCTCCTTAAGCAGAGCGGCGTTTTCAGAGACAACCAGGAGGTTGCCGAGAGAGTAATGGACTCAAATGATATCGAGCGTGAGAGAGGTATCACAATCCTTTCCAAGAATACAGCCGTAACATATAACGGCATCAAGATCAATATCATTGATACTCCGGGACATGCAGATTTCGGAGGAGAGGTAGAGCGTGTACTTAAAATGGTAGACGGCGTTATCCTTGTTGTAGACGCATTTGAGGGACCTATGCCTCAGACACGTTTCGTTCTTCAGAAGGCACTTGCTCTCAATCTTTCTGTAATCGTATGTGTAAATAAGATTGACAGACCTGATGCAAGACCTGATTCCGTTGAGGAAGAGGTTCTTGAGCTTCTTATGGATCTTGATGCAACAGAAGAGCAGCTTGACTGCCCGTTTGTATATGCTTCTGCAAGAGAAGGCATCGCTTCATATTCTGCAACTGAGAAGGGTACAGACATGAAGCCTCTTTTCGAGACTATCATCAAGCATATACCTGCTCCTGAAGGTGATCCTGATGCAGGACTTCAGATCCTTATCAGTACTATAGATTATAATGAATATGTTGGACGTATCGGTGTTGGTAAGATCGACAACGGTACTATCAAGCTTAACCAGGATGCAATACTTGTTAACCATCATGAGCCTGATAAGCAGGTTAAGGTTAAGATCGGTAAGCTTTATGAATATGACGGACTTGCAAGAGTTGATGTAGACTCGGCAACAGTTGGTTCTATCGTAGCAATCTCAGGTATCGCTGAGCTTAAGATCGGAGATACTATCTGTTCAGTTGACCAGCCTAAGGCAATTCCTTTCCAGAAGATCACAGAGCCAACCATTTCCATGGATTTCATGGTAAATGATTCTCCGCTTGCAGGTAAGGAAGGTAAGTTCGTAACCTCGAGACAGATCAGAGAAAGACTCTTCAGAGAGTTAAATACAGATGTCAGCCTTCGTGTAGAGGAGACAGAGTCAACAGACTGCTTCAAGGTTTCAGGACGTGGTGAGCTCCATCTTTCGGTTCTTGTAGAGAATATGAGAAGAGAGGGATACGAATTTGCAGTAAGTAAGGCTGAGGTTATTTATAAATATGACGAGTGCAATAAGAAGCTTGAGCCGTTTGAAATAGCTGTTATTGATGTTCCTGATGAGTTCTCAGGAACTATCATCAACATGCTCAGCCTTCGTAAGGGAGAACTTATCGGCATGGCTCCTGGCGATAACGGCATCACAAGACTTGAGTTCAGAATTCCTTCAAGAGGACTTATCGGATTCAGAGGCGATTTCCTTACTGCTACAAAGGGAAATGGCGTTATAAATACAGTATTTGACGGATATGATACATATAAGGGTGATATGAGCTACCGTTCAAACGGTTCACTTATCGCATTTGAGGCCGGTACATCTATCACTTACGGACTCTTCAACGCACAGGAGAGAGGAACGCTCTTCATTGGTGCAGGTGTTGAGGTTTATGCCGGAATGGTTGTCGGTGAAACAGGAAGAGCCGAGGATATCGAGGTTAACGTATGTAAGACAAAGCATCTTTCAAATACAAGAGCTTCAGGTTCAGATGATGCATTAAAGCTTGTTCCGCCAAGAGTACTTTCTCTTGAGCAGGCGCTTGACTTTATCGATACAGACGAGCTTCTTGAGATCACACCAAAGTCACTTCGTATCAGAAAGAAGATACTTGATTCAAGACTCAGAATGAGAGCTGCCAGAAACGGATCACAGAACTAAATAAAACGGTATAAATGTTCACGAACAAATGTAAGGAGGGGTACAATGAGAAATCTTACAATGCTCATGGATTTTTATGAGCTGACAATGGCAAATGGTTACTTTGTTAAGGGGTACAAAGACACATGGGCTGTATTTGACATGTTTTACAGAAAGAATCCGGATAACGGCGGATATGTTATCTGTGCAGGTCTTGAGCAGCTTGTTGAATATGTTCAGAACATGAGATTTTCGGATGATGATATAAAATATCTCGAGGGCAAGAAGATTTTTGATCCAGGCTTTCTTGAATATCTGAGGGATTTCCATTTTACAGGGACTATCGAGGCTGTTCCGGAGGGTACTGTAGTATATCCGAATACACCGCTTGTAACTGTAACTGCACCTGTAATCGAGGCGCAGCTTATGGAGACAATGCTTCTTCTCAGCATCAATTTCCAGTCGCTTATCGCAACAAAGGCGAGCAGGATCTGCAGAGCTGCAGGAGATAATGTGATAATGGAATTCGGTGCAAGACGTGCACAGGGTCCGGATGCTGCTATCTACGGCGCAAGAGCCTGCTATATCGGCGGAGTAAACGCTACAGCTACAGCACTTGCAGATATCAATTACGGTGTTCCTGCGATCGGTACGATGGCTCACAGCTGGATACAGTTCTTCCCGACAGAATATGAATCATTTAAGGCATATGCTGAGGTTTTTCCTGATTCATGTACCTTACTTATCGATACATATGACATACTTAACAGTGGACTTCCAAATGCAATCCGCGTAGCTCACGAAGTGCTTGAGCCGGCAGGCAAGAGACTTAAGGGCGTTCGTATAGACAGCGGAGACCTTGCTTATTTCTCTAAGAAGATCAGAAGAAAGCTTGATGAGGAAGGCCTTACAGACTGTAATATAGTAGTTTCAAACAGTGTTGATGAATACCTGATCGATTCTCTTAATAAGCAGGGCGCGAAGATCAACTCTTACGGCGTAGGCGAGAGAATGATCACTTCTAAATCAGATCCTGTATTCGGAGGCGTATATAAGCTTGCAGCAGTTGAGGATACTGATTTTAAGGGAGATAAGAAGAAATTTATCCCTAGGATCAAGATCTCGGAAAATGTAGAGAAGATCACAAATCCGGGCAAGAAGAAGCTTTGGAGGATCTACAGCAAGGAGACCGGCTACGGACTTGCTGATCTGCTTGCTCTTGATGATGAGGTCATCGACGGCGACGGCGTGACTCCTTTCGTTGATGAGACAAAGCCATGGAAGAAGATGACATTTAAAAATGTTATCGCAAAGCCTCTTCAGGTTAAGAT
This sequence comes from uncultured Eubacterium sp., assembly GCA_900321215.1. Lineage (GTDB taxonomy): Bacteria > Bacillota > Clostridia > Lachnospirales > Lachnospiraceae > Eubacterium_Q. Next base: position 9,172 of record ONVE01000247.1, read on the forward strand.
CTTTGAGAATGGAGAACTTGTATACAAGCTGCCTGAACTTAAGGAGATCAGGGATTTTGTAAAATATCAGCTTCAGAATACTGTATGGCAGGAAGAACAGCGTTTTGCCAATCCTCATGTTCATTATCTTGATCTTACGACAGAGCTTTACAAGATCAAGACAGAGCTCCTTTCGAAGGGCTCATTTGAGAATAATTAACAGTGCAGTATGATGATACAAATTGCTTAAATTTGTCGATATTGTGTACTAAAATCTGTTGATAATTTACATAATTAATGTTAGAATAATTTTATAGTATTCTTTAGAATTATCAAGTGAAGTTGGGGTGCTTCACCGGGGAGGGCTTTTATGAATATGACAGAAGATAATGCAGAGGATCAGCAGATCAGTTATGATGAGTTTACGCTTAACTTTAAGTTACAGGAAGATATTCCGGTTGAGCAGTTTGAACTCAGTATGTTCAATTATGAATTTGTAGGAAACAGAACCGTTTGTAATCTTAAGGTTATTGACGGTGTAAGAGTGTTGCAGTATAAGATACCGGCAACGCTTCCTTTGGAGCAGTTTTTCAGAAAGCAGCTTTATAAGGGCGAGTTTCTTGCGATTATATCAAATATACTTAATCAGTTGATGTATTTTGAAGAGAACAAAATGCCTCTCAACAAGATACTTCTTAACGTACATTATATGTATATTGAACTTTCAACTCTTGATATACAGCTTATTTATATGCCTGTAAACAAGAAATTCCCTGACTGCAACATAACGAAATTCATCCAGACTTTCGTAAGCAAGGTCAGATATGCAAATATGGAATGTGTTGAGACAGTTGAGCAGATCCTTCATTACCTTGACAGTAAGCTGATGTTCAATCTGGCGGATTTTTATCATTTCATTCTTTCGCTTGAGGCTGAGACTATCCTTGAGGACGAGAAGGCAGACAGTGAGAATTCCGATACAAGCGTACTTGTAAAATCAAAAGATTATGAGAATCCAATTCCATATCTTGTAAGAGTTAAGACAAATGAACTTATTCCTCTTCTTAAGAAGGAATTCCTTGTTGGAAAGTCACCTGATGCTGATTATCAGGTAACAGATAACAGAAGGATAAGCAGAAGACATGCTGTATTTACCGTAAGCAATGGTGAATGCTATATAATTGATAATAATTCAACCAATCATACCTTTGTAAATGGTAAGCTGCTTCAGCCGGGAGTTGAGATCATGCTTTCAAATGATGATTATATCAGACTTGCCGATGAAGAATTCAAGTATTGGGTACGATAGAATGGAAATATAAAAAAGAGAGCCGAGGCTCTCTTTTTTATTTGCTTGATAGATTTATTTGTAAAAGATCAGTATCTTGAAATTCGTTCGTTCAATGATCGAATAGGAGATAGTGTATTTACCTATCGCATTCATGAAATCATTTATACATTCACTGAGATCACTTTCGATATCAGATATCGCAACCTCGAAGAAGTCAGAGGTTGTATTTCTGTAGCAGTTTGTTGCTATGATCGTCAGCTCCTCCGGAGTTCTTGCAACAAGTCCGGAATGGTTGAAATACTCCATATCGTCATCAGCTGCGGTCCTTGTATGATCCTTGATCCAGCTGTGATCCTTGCTGATCTCGTCATCTGAGATGTTGAAATAAGCGTGGGAGATTATGTTCATTCCCTTTGGATCGTCCCAGGTTGCATCCAGATGATACCATTTATCATTTAGATATACCATATTCCATGCATGATGCTCATTTCCGGCGTCTCCGATAACAATCTCAGATTTGATGCCTGCATCGGTTAGAAGCAGCGTCATGGCCTCAGTATATCCACTGCAGACGGCCTCGCAGTCGATAAGGGCGCCGTAGGCACGGAATTCATTTTCGTCATCAGGACTGCCAAAACCATAGGTACAGTTTGAAACCAGATAATCATGAAGAGCCAGCTCCTTCTGGTAATCTGTCATACCGCGCTTTATAACGGTTCCGGTGATCTCTTTTATTTTATTATAGAGAATTATTGCCATCTCGTTGTTGCCCGGGATAGGAGTACCGTTCTTTAGACAGTCATATACGTAGGTTGTCTCATTCTTTCTGATAATGAACTTTACTTTGTTCCGCTTTTTATTGTTTTTGGTGATCTCAAAGGACTCGATAGATCCGGAGGTGGTTGAGATATATCTGTTGATATCTTCAAGCTCACTCTCGCTGACCCCTTCGACCATAATAGAAATGCTGTCCGGGCTGCTTTCGCTCAGCATGGAATTGATAAGCTCGGCTACCTCTTCAATACTGTGAGCGGTCTTAAGGCTCTTTTCAAGCATTTTGTTCCTATATATTTCATGAGTTTTTATACCGAGGAAGATAGTGGCGGCGATGATAGCTGCAATGAGTATCAGCTTTACAAGGCTGTCTAAAATACTTCCGCGGTTATTATCTGTTTCTTTCATATTATAGCTCCGAAAGTTTTTAAGTGTACAAAATATGATTATAACATCAGAAGAGTAATATTTCAATTGAACAGTGTGTGTCGTGAAAATAAAAAAACCACATCAATCTGATGTGGTTTAAGGTGTAGTCCGTAGGGGAATCGAACCCCTGATTCCGCCGTGAGAGGGCGGCGTCTTAGCCTCTTGACCAACG
>ONVE01000239.1 GCA_900321215.1 uncultured Eubacterium sp.
AAACAAAATATACATAGGTATATGCGCCAGGATGCCGGACAAGAGCTGTCACATCCGGACGGTGTATCAGAAGAAACTTTAAGATATTATACGAGGAGGATATAAAGATGATTAAGGAAGCAATCGAAAAGATAGTAAACAAGCAGGATCTTACTTATGATGAGGCATATGCCGTAATGAATGAGATAATGAACGGAGAGACTACTCCGACACAGAATGCGGCATTTCTGTCAGCGCTTTCAACAAAAAGTGCAAAAGCAGAGACAAAGGATGAGATAGCAGGATGTGCGGCTGCAATGAGAGACCATGCAATCCCTGTAGAAACAGGAATGGAGATTTTCGAGATCGTAGGAACAGGTGGAGACAACGCTCAGAGCTTTAATATTTCTACAACATCTGCTATCATTGCAGCAGCAGGCGGCGTTAAGGTTGCAAAGCACGGCAACAGAGCTGCATCTTCAAAGTGCGGTACAGCAGACTGTCTTGAGGCACTCGGCGTAAATATCGATCAGTCTCCGGAGAAGTGTGTTGAGCTTTTAAATGAAGTTGGTATGTGCTTCTTCTTCGCACAGAAGTATCATACATCAATGAAATACGTAGGATCTATCAGAAAAGAGCTTGGCTTCAGAACAGTATTCAATATCCTTGGACCGCTTACAAACCCTGGAAGACCTTCACGTATGCTCCTTGGTGTATATGATGAATATCTTGTTGAGCCGCTTGCACAGGTTCTTGCAGATCTTGGCGTTAAGCGTGGTATGGTAGTATTCGGACAGGACAAGCTTGATGAGATCTCACTCAGCTCACCGACAACTATCTGCGAGATCAACAACGGATGGTACAAGACAAGCGTTATCAAGCCATCTGATTTCGGATTTGAGACATGCACAAAGCAGGATCTTGTTGGTGGAGCACCTGCAGAAAATGCAGAGATCACAAGAAACATCCTTAACGGAACAGAAAGAGGCGCTAAGAGAAATGCAACTTTACTTAACGCAGGTGCTGCACTTTACATCGGCGGTAAGGCTGACAGCATGAAGGAAGGAGTAAAGCTTGCTGCAGAGCTGATCGAATCAGGCAAGGCTACAGAAACACTTAATAAGCTTATTGAAGTAAGCAACAGATAAGTTTGCGGAGGAATAAATGATACTTGACGAGCTGGCGGAGTCAACAAGACTACGAGTGGAAAAAGAAAAAAAGAATATTTCATTTGAAGAAATGAAACGTGAGGCAGAGCTTCTTGCAATGCAGGAAATGGAGGTTCAGGAGTTTGACTATCCATTTGAAGAGGCGCTCTCGCGAAAAGGTCTTTCGATTATTGCGGAGGTCAAGAAGGCTTCACCGTCGAAGGGCGTTATAGCAGATGATTTTCCTTATCTTGATATCGCCCGTGAATATGAAGAGAGCGGAGCGGACGCTATATCCTGCCTGACTGAGCCTGAAAGGTTCAGAGGCAGCAACGTTTATCTTCGTGAGATAGCAGAGAGAGCAGGCATTCCGGTGCTCAGAAAGGATTTTACAGTTGATCCTTATATGATCTACCAGGCTAAGCTGCTCGGTGCTTCGGCAGTGCTTCTTATCGCAGCCATACTTACCGATGACGAGCTGAAAAGCTACTTCGAGACAGCAGATACGCTCGGACTTTCATGCCTCTTTGAAGCTCATGATGCAGAAGAGGTTAAGAGATGTCTTGCTGCAGGGGCAAGGATAGTCGGCGTAAACAACAGAAATCTGAAGGATTTTACTGTTGATATAAATAACAGTATAAGGCTTAGACCGCTTGTTCCGGATGATGTGATATTTGTATCGGAAAGCGGTATCATGGTGCCGGATGATTGCCAGAGACTCCGTGAAAACGGAACTGATGCAGTGCTTATCGGAGAAATGCTCATGCGCAGCAGTGATAAGGGCGGGCTGATCAGAGAGATAAAGAGATAAGAGTGACAGGCGGTTAACGTGATATGAATTTATCATGATGACAGGCACTGTAAAAAGGAGTGACACGTAATGCAAAAGGTCAGGATCAAGATCTGCGGACTTCGAACTGAAAAAGATATTAATACCGTAAACATTTACAGACCG
>ONVE01000238.1 GCA_900321215.1 uncultured Eubacterium sp.
ACAATTGAATCCGGCCAAGAGAAATGACTGTCCGCACCAAGACCTGCATATGCATCATCAGCACTGAACGCCTCAGAAATCGTCTCCGCTGCCGCATAAACAATTCCCGTAGTACGTGCAATATTCAGTGGATACTGTACGGGAAAAAGTCCTCCAGTAAGCGATGCTGCAAGGGAAAGTGCTACTATTCGCTTAGCTATTCCTTTCTTTTTCATCGATAACCTCCTCATTACAGAATTAATCGTCGCAGATTACCAGTTTTTTATATCCGGAATTTTTATTTATACCCCTCTCTTTGAATAAATAAAAGTCCCTGATCCATTACAAAAATGAGCATCTGCACACAATGCCTCATTTATGTGATTTTTTATAAAACCACTGATAATTTTGCGATAAAATAAAAATTGTCCTGATATTTTTGCCTTAACATCCTCTGAATACAGAAAATATTCAAGCAAAAACACCGCATATAAGAAAGATATCATAAATAAGGGTAAAAAACCACTTAGATTTTACCCATTACAGGTCATGTCTACCATTTTTTTGTCATTATTTGATAAAAGATTTTGTCAAATTGATAGTTTTTCATATAAAACCACCAAAAAATTAACATAAGCCGGTTTAGTGTAAAACTAAACCGGCTTATCATCATCTTATAATATCCAGTATCAGCGGCTTTTTAGTATTGCCCTGCTCCGGAATCCCTGTTTCATATGCTTCTCTTATATATTTTTCAGCTGTTTCAGCCTTTGATTCATCATTTGCATAGATGATAGCAAGTATATCGCCTTTTTCTACTTTGTCTCCGAGATGATGGCATATCTCCACTCCGACAGCCGGATCGATACTATCTGTAAGCTTCTCTCTGCCGCCGCCCAGTGAAAGCGTCGCAAGCCCTACCTTTTCGGTATCGCAGCTTACCAGGATCCCGGCCTTCTCAACTCTTACAGGTATCATATACTTCGCTTTTTCAAGGCCTCCGTCTTCATAGGTAAATCCGGTATCTCCGCCCTGTGCAGCAGTAAACTCCCTGAATTTCTGAAGCGCTTTACCGTTTGAAAGGACTTCATTTACTCTCTTAAGTGCGTCCTCCAGACCGGATTCCTTTTTATCCTCAGCGAGTAAAAGCATTTCCGCAGCGAGCCTTACCGACAGCTCGCAAAGTCTTTCATCGCCTCCTCCCTGAAGCACCTTTACGGCTTCCATTACCTCCAGGGAATTACCGACAAAACGTCCCAGCGGCTCATTCATATCTGAGATCACAGCCGTAACATTTCTTCCGCATTTTTTGCCGATCCTTACCATAATATCTGCAAGCTTTCTCGCTGAAGGAATATCCTTCATAAATGCGCCGCTTCCGCATTTCACATCCAGTACGATCCCATCAGCTCCCGAAGCAAGCTTCTTACTCATTATCGATGAAGCAATAAGTGAATAATTATCAACTGTTCCGGTAACGTCTCGAAGCGCATAGATCTTTTTATCCGCCGGCGCAAGATTCCTGGTCTGACACATATCCGCAAAGCCCACCGACTTTACCTGCTCTAAAAACTCTTCCTCTGTAAGCTCAGAAGAAAAGCCAGGTATGCTTTCAAGCTTATCGATCGTACCTCCGGTATGTCCGAGTCCTCTGCCGCTCATTTTTGCAACATGAACGCCCAGCGCCGCAAGTATCGGTCCTATGATAAGAGTTGTCTTATCGCCGACTCCGCCGGTCGAATGTTTATCAATTATCGGCTGCCCGCCGGTACTTTTCTTAATCTCCGAAAGATCAAGCATATCGCCGCTCTCAGCCATAGCCATGGTAAGAAATGAAGTCTCCTCGTCGTTCATTCCCTTAAACCATACTGCCATCAGGAATGCTGACATCTGATAATCAGGGATATTTCCGTCAGTATATTCCTTTATGATATATCGTATCTCACCCTCATCAAGAACACCGCCGTTTCTCTTCTTCAGAATCAGCTCATTCATACTGTACATCAAAACACCCCCTAAGCATTTAATTTACTCCGGTTACTCCATCAGATAATCCCGGAGCCCCGACCTGTTGCCAGGCATTTAAATCCTAGCCAAGCTCCTCGTTTAATTCCTCCGTGCCCGGAAGTACGAACCTTCCGTCGCGTATTATGTCAACTTCAGAGCCATCTTCATTTACGGTATATATTCTAGCCAATTCATCAAATGGTATAGTTATATCTGTATGGCAGTTAAAGTACGCCTTCTCAGGCTCGGTATCGCGGAGCTTGCTGAAGCTGTTCTCCTTCGATACTATCTCCTTACCATCCGGATTGAATATCCTTGTATCCTCCGCATGTCTGTAGCAGGTATCTCCTACAGCAAAATGAGGTCCTGTCTTCTCCATGATAAGTATCGGAAGCTTGCCCATAATACCGTATTTCTTAGCCATGCTGTAAGCAGCAGTATTAGTTCCTATCGCGAATTCTCCGAGAGGAAGTGTATCCCTGTTCTGAAGAACATTTTCACGTATAAAATTCTTAGACTTTTCACTGTCAGTAAAATTACTGCAGGAATATCCGGCAACACATCCGTCCTTAAAATCCATTTTCAGATTTTTATACAGAAGGCCGTTCAGATAAACCTGGCTCACATGAAGTCTTCCGAAGGTTCCCTCTAAAAGAGGTGATGTAAATATCTCTCCTACAGGGATATTTACGTCTGCAACGCAGTTCTCAAACTGCGACTCATGCTGCGGATCCTGAAGACGTCTCATTTCGATGTGCATATCGGTTTCATTTTCACCTTTTCCCTCGACCTTAACATAGGCCGCTTTATCAAGCACATCTATCATCGCCTGATGAATCCTTGTATATTTATCATTATCGAGAGTATTAAGCCTGATCGTCTCACGGAAGATCTCATCAAACTTTTCATGCACTGTAGGTACCGGAAATGCTATTATCGTGAAGCTGTACTTATCTCCCGGGATATAGTCATTTACTATCTCACCGCTTCTTGTAGCAAATTCAGTGAAAAGCTTCTCCTGTGCTTCGGTATATGATGACGCCTCATCCTTAGCTGCAGGCTCAACCGTCTCCTCTCCAAAGCTTTCAATGACAGCCGGTCCTGCATAAGCAGCAGCCTCTTCCTTATATTCCTCGTAAACCTTTCTCATTATATCCAGCTTACGTTCAACAAATCTTTTATTTAAGAAGAAAGCATCATCATTTCTATGATCGTAGTCAAACTGCATATTAATAGTAATGCCTGTAAAGCCCTGTCTTATTACCTGCTTTCTGTTGATACGGCTTACCGCATAACGGCAGAGTATTGGCTTAAGACCAATTTTATCAAACTCTCTGACAGCCGCTCTTACTATCCTCTCCTGACCGATCGAGTATCTTATGTTAACTGTCTTCTTTCCTTCAAACGGCACATTCATCGTTACAAATCCACGTCTGAAGCCGCCCACGAAGGTTTTTGCTATACTCTCTATCTCTTCATCAGAAAGCGATGCAAGATACTTGGAGAGTCCTCTTTCATTTTCTCCGATATATTCACCGTATTCATAAAGGTATTCCTCACCATTCAGATCAGCATTCATGCATATTCTGTAGGCAAGTCCCTCACTCGGTACGAGAGTTTCCACTATTCTCTCTCTTACAAGCTCCTCAGCATAATCGAAGCCGTAATAATACGCAGCCTCTTCCACACCCTTAAGACTCGGAGCCTCCGACGAATTTATCATTATGTAAACCTCGATAAATAATTCCATAAGGATTATCACATCAAAGGCCTTATCATCCTTTATGAGCATAGGGAGGCTGTAGATCTCTGCATATATAAATGAAAGCACCCTGCCAAAGCTTCCCAGCTTCTTTGCCGCATGATCCGGGTTAAGATAGCTTTCATTATATGCGTCACCCAGCAGCTCGCTGAATGTCTCCTCATTTCTCTTACGAAGATATTCCAGATCCTTCTCTTTGTCTTCCTTCTCATAATTTGACAGCACATAAATAATATAGCCTGCCACCTTCTTGAAATAATCAGCAAAATGCTCCGGCTCTTCTCCGGCTATTTCTCTGATCCTTTCGGCAGCAAGCTCATATCTTTCTCTCAATTCTTCTTCCATTATCATCTGTTAATCATTCTCCATCTTCAGACCAAAAATCCTCCCGGCCTCAACATGACCTTTACTATGCCAAAGCCCGGAATTACAACAGCCACATCACAAAAAGCAGCAGCAGATCTCCCAGCGCAAGAATTACAGACATTCTCTTTGTGTTGGTGTTGCCCGCCTCCTGCTTATATGATGTAATCGCGAAAAAAAGTCCGTTGATTGCAAGTAAGGCAGAAATGATGATCATAGTTCCCGCCGCTTCAGGAGTCTTTCCCTGTGTCATAATAGCCATGATAAGGACTGCGATAATTATCGCAAGTCCCAGTCCTCCTGAAACAAGAGAAATGATGGTATCACTGGCTACCAGATCATCCGCAAATCTGTATCCTTTTTTTCTACGTTTTAAAAATTTCATATTAATCCACACATCCGCGGATATCCGCGATGTCCTCTATTCCCTGACTGATCATAAAATCCTCTATTCCTTTAACGATTTCCTGTGAAACAGAAGGATTTCTGAAATTAGCGGTACCTACAGAAACCGCTGTTGCTCCTGCCATGATAAACTCTATAGCATCCTCAGCAGTTGCGATTCCGCCCATTCCGATTATCGGAAGCTTTACCGCCTTAGCTACCTGATATACCATTCTGACTGCGATCGGTCTTATGGCAGGTCCTGAAACACCGCCGGTCTTATTTGCAACGGCAAATCTTCTTCTATATATATCTATCTTCATACCGGTAATGGTATTGATGAGGGATAATGCATCTGCTCCACCGGCTTCAGCTGCCCTTGCCATCTCCGTAATATCAGTTACGTTAGGACTGAGCTTCATTATGATAGGCTGTTTTGCAGCCGCCTTAACCTTGGTGGTAATATCATAAAGCGCCTTAGGATCCTGGCCAAATGCAATTCCGCCTTCCTTAACGTTCGGGCAGGAAACATTTATCTCCAGAAGATCTGCAGATGTATCTGCAAGTCTCTCTACAACATCAACATAATCCTCCGTGGATTTACCGCATACATTTACAATTACCTTGGTATCATATTCAGCAAGGAAAGGAAGATCTCTCTTAATAAATGTATCGATTCCCGGATTCTGAAGTCCGATCGCATTCATCATTCCCGAAGGAGTCTCTGCGATTCTCGGCGTAGGATTTCCGGCCCACGGAACATTTGCAACTCCCTTGGTCGTAACTGCTCCAAGCTTCGAAAGATCTACAAAATCAGCGAATTCCATTCCGGAACCAAATGTTCCCGATGCGACTGTCACCGGATTTTTCATTATAACGCCTGCTATATTAACTGAAGTATTCATTATAATTCAACCTCCTCTGCCGCAAATACAGGTCCGTCCTTGCAGATTCTTGTATTCTTTACCTTTGAATGGTCATCAATCTCTTTGGTCTTGCATACGCAGGCAAGACAGGCTCCGATGCCGCAGGCCATTCTCTCTTCGAGAGAAATCTGTGCAGGTATGCCTTTCTCTGCTGCATAGGCCTTAACGCCCTTAAGCATAGGTCCCGGACCGCAGGCATACAGATAATCCGCATTTATCTTGTATTCTCTGATACCGTCGATGACATTTCCCTTGATACCGGCCTCACCATTATCACTTGTTATGTAAACTTCAGAATACTTTTCGAATTCCTCAGTAAGAAATGTTGTCGCATCTCTGAAACCAAGCACGGTCTTAATATTCTCTCTGGCTACGCCTCTTTTTGCGAGCTCCTTTGCAAGGTAAAGCATAGGCGGAATACCTATTCCTCCTCCGAGGAGTACATGTACCTTACCACTTGCAAGGCTTTCATCAGAAAGCTTATATCCATTTCCAAGAGGTCCGACAATGTCTACCTCTTCTCCGGACTGAAGTCTTGAAAAAAGCTCTGTTCCTTTTCCAACCTTACGGAATACAATTCTCATCTCCGCCTTATCTCTATCCACATCACAGATGCTGATAGGTCTTGGCAGCAGATAGCTGTTATCATCAGTATATAAATCTATAAACTGTCCCGGAACAGCCTCACTTATCTTATCTCCAACGTAAAGCAGGATACTGAAAATATCCTCTGTAAGCTGGAGCTTTTCAATTACTTTTGCCCTGAATTTAGATTTAGACATAATAAAAGTCTCCCTTATCTATCTTTGATTTCCATATAGTACTTCCAATAAAGCCGAATACTATGCAAGTCCAACTGCTGTTCTGATATCGAGAAGCATATCCTCTACAGCAAGTCTTGATGCATCAGCGTAGTTCTCCCCGCCGCACTTAGAATATTTCTCCTGCTTATATGCAGCTATTATTCCTCTTGAAGAGTTAACTATTGCTCCAAGCTTATCCTCATTGAAGAATGCCTTAAGGTCACTGCCCTTACCGCCCTGTGCGCCGTAGCCCGGAACAAGGATAAGTGTTCTTGGCATGATCTTTCTGAGCTTTGCTCCCATTTCCGGATAAGTAGCTCCGACAACCGCTCCGACATAGCTGTAGGAATCTCCCATGAAGCTGTCGCCCCACTCACGTACCTTCTCACCAACAAGCTCATAAAGCGGCCTTCCGTCTATCTCTCTGTCCTGAAATTCTCCCGATGAAGGATTTGATGTCTTTACCAGAACGAATATTCCTTTATTTCTTTCCTTACATACATCGATAAATGGCTTTACACCGTCACTTCCGAGGTATGGATTTACTGTAGCGAAGTCCTCATCGAAAGGAACTATCTCAGTATTGCCTATCTTAATGCTTCCGAGGTGTCCGATAGCATAAGCTGTACTTGTTGAACCGATATCGCCCCTCTTAACATCTCCTATTATCACAAGTCCCTTTTCCTTGGCATAATCAACCGTTTTCTTAAATGCAGCAACGCCCGGAACGCCAAACTGCTCATACATAGCGATCTGAGGCTTAACTGCAGGAATAAGATCATATGTCGAATCAATTATTCCCTTATTGAATAAAAATACAGCCTCTGCTGCAGCCTCTAGGGTTTCACCTTTTTCTTCTATAGCCTTCTTCATGATATGCTCAGGTATCATACTGAGATTCGGATCAAGTCCGACAACTATAGGAGCATTTTTCTTACTGATTTCTTCGATTAATTTATTGATCATAATTCCCTCCGGTTTATTAATTCTTTATATAATTCATTTTCCAAATGATTGTATCAAAATCATAAGGATAGTTCAAGATTTTACTGCTTAATCATAGAATCTGTCCATGCCTGGTCCTTCTTCAAGTTTCTTGATATAAGGGTCCGGATTTTTCTTCATATCAGCCATTGATAGAAAAGTATCAAGCACCAGAGCCTCCTTATCAGTATCCTCGTAATTCTTGCCTACATCCTGCTTTATCTCAACATTTCTCATATTGAAAAAATACAGATCCGTGAGACCGTAGCCGCAGCATTTATCCTTCTCAAGAAATGTATGATGTTCGATGTAATATATGAATTCCTCCATCAGCCCCGGGTCATCCATCAGTTCGCTCCACAGCTTCTCGGAGAAACTTTCCTCCTTACCTGCATAGCTGCAAAGCTCATTAAGGGCGTTATATGTTTTTATCAGTCTTCCGTCCAAAATGATATTTCCGCTCATTTTTTCTACCTCTTTCCGAAAGCTTTTCTTCTCACAGTTTTCACCTGCCCGATTAGGTTTATCCTGCCTGATCCGGTTTCTTCACTCACTGTGTATTTCTTATTATTTTGAACTATCTCTCAACAATCGTCAATTATATTTTTTCTGTCTTTCATGTCCCTTTTCCGATGTTTTTTAGTTCTGCAAGACCATTATGGATACTGCTTTTTTCAACTACATTTCCCGCTACTTTCTTCTCCGCTTCCTCACCGAAAGCCTTATCCTCAGTCTTTTTACCTGCTCTTCGTCTTTTCTGGTATAAGCCCAGATATTTTCTGAGATGCTCCTTACCCTGCTCCGAGATAGGAACTGTGCGCTCCATATTCTCAAGTACAGCGTAATTCTCAGCTTCATTTATCTTCTTCAGGTTCTGCGAATTGACTATATTCGATCTGTTGCAGTAGAAGAAATCCGCTGCATCCAGGTTATCGATATTCTCTATCAGCCCCTTAAGTACATATTTCGGAAGCTTCATGGCCTCCATATCCTTCATATAAAGCACATCGTACTTGCTTTTCTTTTCGATCATCAGCACATCTCTAAGATATATCTTATAAAATGAATCCTCCGATTTCACCATGATATACTGGTCATCCGGATCCATCCCCTTAAGCTTCATCAGCTTCATCATTATCTGCAGTCCTTTGATATCATTCTGCAGCTCAGTTTCCCGAAATGGTCTCTCATAATACTTATAAACATGATACTCCTTATACATTATAAGGTCTTTATCGATAAGATCCGACGTCACTATGACAAAGGCGTTATAGTATTCTATCGTACGCCTTATCCATTTTATAAAGCTTATCCCTGTGAAACAGCTCCTCTCCCTGTCAAATGTAAGATCGACAATAAAAAGATGTATCTTCTCTTCTAGTGCAGCCCTGATAGCCTCCTCTATCCTGCTGCAGACTATGACCTTCAGCCTCTCCGCTGCTGTTCGGACTAAGTATTCCATTTTTTCCTTTCTTTTACTGTCCTCCTCCAGAATTATAACCCTCATGATAATATCCGACATTACCCAAATGCCGGAATCCCCCTCCTTTCATCCCCGCATCATTTCAGTTATATTCACAAATGAAAAAAGGGCCTGGAAATACTCCAAACCCTTTATTCTCTCTCTATTATTCTATTGATCAGCCGGTTGTTCCGGATCCCCGCCTTCTTCAGAAGTATCCTCAGATGGTTCCTCAGTCTCCTCCGTAGTTTCCTCTGTTGACTCCTCCGTTGTATCTTCTGTTGAAGGTTCCGGTTCAGTCGGCTGTTCACCGATCTTACCGAAGATTGCTTCGATCGTATGTCCTCTTGTGACATTTGTAAGTGTATACTCACTTACCGGTCCTACTGACTGTCCGTCAACCTTAACATCCTTTATCTCATATCCGGCATTCGGTGTGATAAATACTGTTACTGTTGCTTTCATCGGAACGGTAGTTGTCTGCGATATCGTTCCACCTTCATTTGCTTTAGTCGTAATGATCGGCTCGCCCTTATCACTAAGTCCAAGCTCCTCCCTCGACATATGCATATCACATATTGATGTGAATATCTCATCATCATACTGGAAGTCGGCGTCCTGAATCGTCTTCTTTCCGGTCTCTATATCTGTCGTAACGACAAAATCCTTTGTATTCGGACATTTTTCGGTCGCGATCTTGTGAGAATCAAGACACAGCTTGATGATCTCATGTCCCGGACACCTTTCCCTCGGAAGGGCTGTTATATCACCATAATCCGTACATGTCGGACATCCCTCCGACGGAAGCAGGCCTGTCAGTTCACAGACCGTAACCTGAGTTATATCCTCCGGCTTATCCATGATATCCTTCTCAGGATCCCAGTTGTCTCTTGCGGCGATCTTATCCATGATATCACGCCACATTGTCTTATGAACTATTACTTCACCAAGTCGTACATTTGAATCATATCCCCACCAGATTGAAGCTGTATAGTAAGCTGTCATTCCGCAGAACCATACGTCGTATGTACTTGAGGTTGTACCTGTCTTTCCGGCAGCCACGCAGCCGCTGTTAAGTCTTGCAGGTGTACCTGTACCTGATGTAACAACATCCTTCATCGCATCTATAAGCATCCAGGCTGTTGTTGCCTTCATAACTCTCTTCTGTCTGTTTGCCGGCTTAGTGTTATCTATAACCACATTTCCGTCATGATCCACAACCTTGGAATAAAGTACAGGCTTTGTATATACTCCTCCGTTGGCTATAGCAGCATATGCCGCTGTGATCTCATAATTGGTAACTCCGTATGTAAGACCACCGAGCGCAAGGGACTGTGTGATATCCGATACAACAGTTCCCCAGCTTGTCAGCTCTTCATCTACAAGAGTCGTAAATCCAAGCTTGCTAACATAGTCAAAACCGACCTGAGGTGTTATCAGAGTAAGCGTCTTTACAGCGATGATATTCATGGAATCCCTGATACCGTCTCTGATAGAACCCTTATCATAATAGCTTCCGTACCAGTTAACTACAGGAGTTCCATCTGCATACTCGTAAGGCTCATCCTTCTGGGTAAATGCAAGATTTCCTCCGGTCTCAAGATAAGGCATAAATGCCGCAAGCACCTTAAATGTAGATCCCGGCTGTCTGGTACCCATCGTAGCTCGGTCATAAGTAAGGTTACCTGTCTTCTCACCACGTCCTCCGACTATTGCTTTAACATAGCCGGTCTTCTGGTCCATAATAACAAATGTACACTGCGGCTGCGGTGATGTTGTAAAGTCTTCCGCCTCAAATGAAGCACCGGTCTTATCGATCATCGCCTCTATAAATCTGTTTGCCGCTGCTCTCGCAGTATCTTTACTGCTGTAAATATTGTTGTAGTAAGGATCACCTGTTGACTCTCTGAAATAGCTGAGAAGGTCATAGGTGTCATAATTATATTTGGTCATACCGTCTGCCGCACTGAGCGTAAGCACATACTCAAGCGCTACAGCAGTATTGTCCGGATAATATTCATCATCATTTACAACCTTATCGCAGATTGCCTGAATTCCTTTATCCTGGGTTGAATATATCGAATAGCCTCCGGTATAAACCTCATTATAGGCTTCGGCCTCCGACATACCATACATTTCCATGAAATCATCCTTCAGGGATTTTATGATCTCATCAGTGAAATATGTATTATAATGTGCGTTATCCTCTCTTACCTTCTTAACCTGCTGTATCCTTGAATATACATTGTCATTTAGGCATTCATCATAGGTTGCCTTATCAATATATTTAAGATCCAGCATCTTCTTAAGAACGAGTTTTCTACGCTTTGCGTTATATTCAGGGAAGATTATCGGGTCAAACTGATATGGATTCTGTGTGATACCGGCTATTACCGATATTTCCGATATCGACAGCTGATTGATTGCCTTACCGAAATATCTCTCTGATGCAGCCTCGATACCGTTTACACCATTTCCAAGATAAATGGTATTCAGATAATACTCAAGTATCTGCTTCTTGGTATATTTCTTCTCGAGCTCTATCGCCAGCGACTGCTCCCATATCTTTCGTTCCAGGGATTGCAGGAAGGTCGTCTCGTCCATACCTACGTTGAATACCTGATTCTTTATAAGCTGCTGCGTGATCGTACTCGCACCTTCATCAAAGTTTCTTGACTTAATACCTCTTACCGCAGCTCTTATGATACCTCTGATATCAATACCGTTGTGGCTCCAGAATCTTTCATCCTCTATCGCTACAAAGGCATTTATCATATCCTGAGGAATATCCTCGTAATATACATATATTCTGTTTGAATTGATCATGGAAAGGGATGTTGAGACAGTACCATTCGGATTATAAATAGTACTCTTAAAGCCCTTTGGCTTGATACTGATATTGTTGATATCCGGAGCATTGTCCAGAATACCCTTCATCATACCAAAACCGGCTCCCGCCGCCACTACTATGATGAAAACAAACGCCACAAGAACTACTTTAAATAAAGAAATAAAGAGCTTTCTGGAATATCGCTGGGATTTTGAGACCAGTCTTTCTTTTATTACCTCAGCCCCATGTTTACTGTATATCACCTTTAATCCTCCTGAATCTGTTCTGCATTTTAGCAGATAAGCGGCATAAGGACATACTTACCCTACTATGCCACACTACAATCTAAGGTATTATAACAAAGTAGCCACTTTTTTACAAGTGGCTACTTCTTAAAGTTTGATTTAGATTATGTGATCTTCTGGCCTTTTTATACGGCTGTAAGCTTGCCGTCTTCAACATCGATCATGATCTTCTGACCGAGGCTTACGCTGCCTCCAAGTATCTTCCTTGCAACGAGGGTTTCTACATTTTTCTGCAGGTATCTCTTGAGCGGTCTTGCACCGTAAACCGGATCATATCCGCCCTCGATGATAAATTCTCTTGCCTTATCGGTAAGCTCTATACTGATCTCCTTATCTTCTATCCTGCTGTTAAGATCCTTGACCAGAAGATCGATGATATTATTGATATTATCCTTGGTAAGCGGCTTAAACATGATTATCTCATCAAGACGGTTAAGGAATTCCGGTCTGAAATGAAGCTTCAGCATATTTTCAACCTGCGAAGCCGCCTCCTTTTTGATACCGCCGTTCTCATCAATGCCATCAAGCAGGAAATCCGAACCGATATTTGATGTCATTATAAGTATCGTATTCTTAAAGTCTACTGTCTTACCCTTTGAATCTGTTATACGTCCGTCGTCAAGTATCTGGAGCATTACATTGAATACATCCGGATGAGCCTTCTCAACCTCATCAAAGAGAACAACCGAATACGGCTTTCTTCTGACTGCTTCAGTGAGCTGGCCGCCCTCGTCATAGCCTACATATCCCGGAGGCGCTCCGATAAGTCTTGCCACACTGTGCTTCTCCATATAT